>CBDUFM010000786.1:0-2050 GCA_965366325.1 uncultured bacterium | reverse complement strand
CATTCTGCATATTCCAATACAGATTCGGCGCAAAAATACACAGGCCGATTAAGAGAGCGACGTAGGGCTGGGCACGAAACATCCAAAATCTAAATTGGCTGAGGAACATGATGCTAGCACCAAATAAAGGTACGAACATAAAGAATAAATATTTGGCTTGAAAACCGAGGCCAACACAAACACCAAGCCAGAGCCACGCTTTCCATGATCCATCAGCACTGCTCAATGAACGATAGGCAAATAATAAAGCCCAGGCCCAGACACAAATCACACTCGCATCACCGGTATGATACATGCCGAGTACCGCAAATAACGGCAAACACATGCACAGTAAGCCAGCCTGACTAGAACAGCGATCTATGGCCTGTGGACTACACTGCAGATCACGAGCCATATCGCGGGCCAATAAATAAACCGCGCACGGGCATAAGGTCATCGCCAGCAGCGATGGAATCCGCACCACCCACTCAGCATCATGGCCGAGTAAGGCTGTAAAAGGCCACAACACATAAGCGAAGAGGCCGGGGTGATCATAATAACCAGCGCTGGGGTAATAGGTCCACAGCCAATGGTAGGCCTCGTCATTACTAAGTGGTAATGAAGCCGCATAGAGCAGACGTACTAACAATGAGCTGCACAGGGCAATCCAAAACCATCTACGCCAATTAGTCATTCACAGATCTCAGCACAAGCATGCGCCTATTCTGCAAATGAAGAGAGCGAGGCAAACCCCGTGTTCAGCGTTGTTGTGGCATATTCTCAGCTGTTCTTGGTGATGCTTGTACATAGACTCATAAGTACGATGTCCAAACCAGCGAAATTGTTGATCGGTAAAATTTGCAGCTGTTGCTTAGTTGCGCTAAGCGTGGTTGCTTGGCAGACAGCCTGCGCATCTGATTCAGCATCTGTCTCTATTCCAGCGACCAAGAAAACACTGATCGCCGTTGATGGCTTGGAGCAATGGCGCTGTGGCCTAATCGATTCCCTCGATGGACTCAAACAAACAGCGCCACCTGCCTACGCGTTAATTATCAATGGCGGCTATTTTGATAGGCATCATAAGCCTGTCGGTTACTTCAAACGCGATGGAGAGGTGTTAAACGATAAACGTGAAAAGAAGTTTTCTGGTGCCGTCCTAATAGATGCACAAGGGAAAATAGGTATTTCTGATCAGCAGGCTGCATTCGATGAATGGCCCACGATTATTCAATGCGGCCCACTCTTAATCGATCGCGGCGGCAAAATGGGCATTTATAGAAATATCAATCAGCGCTACGACCGCATGGTCTTAATAAAATTAAACAACGGGAACGTTTCCCTGTTGTTTCATCCCAAAATTGATTTATTCGTTCTCGCTGAGCTGATTCTTAAGCGCTACCCTGACGTAGACCTAGCCCTCAATCTAGACGGTGGCCCATCCTGCTGTGTGATGAGCGATAGTCATGCTATCCGGCCGGGCAAAGCACTGCCGTATTATCTGCGTTTTGATAAGGTGGAGTGATTGTTTTGAGTGAAAAAATATGATAAAAAGACTGTTATCTAATCCGTTGCAGACAATGATATGGGCCTTCGCATCGTTATTCATTTCATTTTTTATTATTGGGTATATTTGGTGGCAATCTAGCAGCGATATAGATGCTGCGTTAAAGAGGGTTAACGATTCTGGTATAGAGCTCGATATCTTAAAGGTAATGCCATCTCGGTCAGCAATTAATCGCATTGAAGCCTATGAACAATTGATGATATTGTTAGATGAGGACTTTACCTTTAGCGGTTCAGGTGATTACGATTGGGACGCCCAATATGTTGGGTGTATTTCCGGCGAGGGTAAGACCTATTTTCCTCGCCGATATACATTAGCCCCTTTGTTGCTCGCACATTACAGGAAAGAGGAAGTGCGGGACTACATAATGAAAATAATCGATGTTATTGATGAAATAGGATTTGAGCCATTAAGTTTTGGTCACCGTGATAGACTGTCTGGGGGAGATTTGAGTTCTGTGACGGCACAGAATGAGCTAGCCATTGTATTATGTGAATACGCACAGGT
>CBDUFM010000785.1:0-2062 GCA_965366325.1 uncultured bacterium | reverse complement strand
CTCTTAGCTTACCCGCTGATTTAAATTACGACGACGTTCCAACCATGAGCACCGAAGGCCGCAACCGCCTCAAAGAGCGCCTGCCGCGCACCCTTGAAGAAGCTAGCCTCATGCCCGGTGTTAAACAAACCGACATCGAAACACTGTGGTCGTATCTCCAATCGAAATATAGCAACGCGAGCGCTTAAAGATCCATAAAAACTAAACAAGAACATGCGCATTTAGGCCAAGCCGCTACGTATAGCTTCGCAATTGCTAAGCGCGAAATCTACACGCCCACGAACATTAGTCGTATAAGAAACATAGCGATCATCTAAACAAAAGCTTGGGTGTGGATGAATATGATAACGCTTACGCATATCACAGGGCGGCAATAAACTAACCACAGCAATCTCCTTTTGTTGCTGACGATCAAAAAATGCCACCTGCCAACGATCTTCAGGCCAACTAACAATGTCACCAATGAAATAAGTACCAGTGCTATCGCAATGCGAGTGTGAATGGCCGTGGGCCCACACCTCTTCAACTTTTCCCGTAGCCAAATCAACACACTTGGTTCCTTGACCTGGGCCCTCAGTGTAATCCAAATACCACACCGCCGAACCGTCACTATGCCACCATTCATGACCACGATTTGCAGACGGCAACGGGTCATTAGGTAATATTTGATATAAATCGCCACCACGACGTATAAGCCAAAGTCGATCAAAAACCTCACCAGCTTTGCCAGTGCCTATATCAAACCAAGCATCTTGGCTAATTAAAATAAGATCCGGATCAGTGGGACTAAATAACGCATGATTGTATTGCTGATCCTGACACTTCCATAACTCAAACGGAGATCCATCAAGCGGCATAGCACCGATAATAAAATCTGAGCCAACACGCGCATCTATTGCAAAGGTCTTTCCATCCGCAGAACGACTTAAATGCGAAGTTGTGCGATACACTGGGCGATTATGTATGAGAGACTCCGGTAGTCTATTCACTAATTGGCAGGTATCTGAACGATAAGGCCCACGCTTCCAGATTTCTGAACCTATTCCCCAATAAATTTCTGCCGTCTCAGGATCAACATAGGGGCGACTATCAAATTGGGTTTCAGGATATAATTCGACTGTAGACAAAGCCATATCTACAAGTGCAAGCTGTGGTAATTTATTCGGTGGAAAGACACACTCAATCCACAAAAAGCGCCCATCTGCAGAGAAACTACTGTGGGTAAAATAAAAAGACTTGTGCACCGGCGCAATGTTCTGGTTAAAGATCCAACTTTCAACGTTACTAATCGGATCACGCCATGCGCTAAACAAAGGTGACTGTTCTGGACTTAATATTTTCATAACACCACAACTCTCATTCAATCAATAAAGTGCAACCAATACACATTAATCGTTTATAATAAATCGAAATCCCACATCGTCATAAGCCTGATCTGGATCACAGGCAATGCGTGCTGCACTGCGACAAATATCAGCACCCGTTTTCCAAGAGCCGCCACGTGTAATCACATAATCCCCTGCCTTATGCAATGCGTGCGAGCTACGCCCATCCCATGACCTATCAACCCACTCGGCCACATTACCGTGCACACTTAATAACCCCCACGGGTTACGTACTTGGCGCTCAAAAGTGATTTTTGAATTATCTACCGGTGGCGTATTAACCGTTATTTCAATTTCATCCTGAAATTTAATGTCCAATAAGGTACCTGGCATTTGAACAGTTTTGGGCTTTTGTGGACCACTATAAAACCCTGGATCATACTTCTTACCTAAAATTCCAGCGGCGACTGCCTGTTTAAACGCTAAGATATAATCATCAGTATCCATTCTAACACCTGCAACATCACTCAAATCCACTTCGCGCACCATACTCTCAATCGTTTTAGTGCCTAAATCTATATCTGGAAATGTCGACCCGATATATACGCCTGCCGCATAATAGGGTGCAGGAACATAAAGACTACGCAGTGGCTGTAAACTTCCGTCAAAATCCTTGACGTATGCACCGTCCTTTGTCCGTAGACCCGTGCCATCGTATCGCGCATATACAGGAACCA
>CBDUFM010000784.1:0-2065 GCA_965366325.1 uncultured bacterium | reverse complement strand
CAAAGCACTCGCGCAAAGCACACCGGCTCTGCAATTAATACAGGGTGATGTTGGCTGTGGAAAATCTGCTGTTGCCTTTCTTGCCGCATGGATTGCCCTCCACAATAATGCCTCCGTGGTTTACCTAGCCCCAACACAACTACTCGCCCAACAACAATTCGACGCATGTACATCACTGCTACCAGAGAACGCCTTCTCTTGTGTCTTAGTTCAAGCTGGAGAACAGGCCCACATACAGGTAGACCCCGAAACGGCCTGCATGTATTTTGGCACCCATGCGCTGATCCAAGAAAGCATGGCATTTACTGGCGTACGCCTCGTTATCATTGATGAACAACAAAAATTCGGCGTCAATCAACGCCAGCTGCTTATCGACAAATGCCGTGATGCAGATATCCATGCCCATGTCTGTATGTTAAGTGCAACACCCATTCCGCGCAGTTTAAGTCACTGTCTTTATGGCGATATGGATCTGGTCACTATCGCAGAGCGACCACAGCAACACGCAACGGTTCGTTCAAGCATCATTAAACAACCCGCACTCAAACAGCTATTCCCGCTCATTCAGGACGCCTACGAACGTGGCGAACAAGTTTTTGTTATTGCGCCGTACCTTGAAGCCGATCACCAATCGGTGTACACCGCACGCGCCTTGTACAAAGAACTTAAAAAGTCCATTCCCCCAGGCGACATTGCCCTGCTCTACGGTAGCCTTGAAGATCAACAACAAGAAATCATTTATCAACAATTAAAACAACAGCGCTGCCGCGTTTTGGTAAGTACCAGTGTAGTCGAAGTCGGATTTAATTTACCGCACGCAAGCTGTATGGTGATCTGCAACAGCGAACGTTTTGGCTTGGCACAGTTACACCAGATGCGCGGTCGACTCGGTCGCGGTACCCTGCCCGGTGATTGTTATTTTGCCACACCGGCACCCAAATCACACCCACGCCTACAGTCACTACTAAATTGCAATAATGGTTTTGAGATTGCTGAAGCAGATCTAGCGCAACGTGGCGGCGGTGACTTACTCGGCCTTCGCCAGCATGGCCTCGCAGAAACCTATTGCTGTGATTTTAATCGCGACCAACAGTTAATCGATAAAGCACAACAGATTGTTGCAAGCTGGAAACAAGCCCCGCTCGCCAACTGTTCACCCAGCCAGAAGCGACTTAAACGCGTAGCGCTTATTGTTGATTAATCTGCGCCTGCACCCGTTCGGTGGTGCTCGCAACGCGCTTCCAAGCCATTTGCACAACGGGGTCTTCGTCAACCGATGCATGCGCAACTGAGTAATTGTCAAATATAGTTTGACCGCGCAGCTCGTCCTTAGCCTTGGAATCTTGCACAATTTGTGCATTCGCCTCTTCAACGCGGACCAATTCTTGTAGTCGTTCTGCCAAACTCGTATCTGGCATGAGTTCCTGTAACAAACGTTCAGAAAACTCAATACTACCACTCAATTGTTTGTGACCTTCAGCATGCGCCAATAGCACACGCAAAGAATAGCGCTTCAAGACACGACGATACGCTTCGATACCAACCTGTCGATTCTCTTCACGTAAAAAGTTTTTCCCAATGCCGTAGATATCTTCCGCCGTGTACAGATCTTTACGCTCTTGTACCGACTCTAGTCGTTCTAAGGCCACAAGTACTTTTTCCATAATCTCAGGACGCAATACTTGATAGCTAATCTCATGACGACGACTCTTATCGCGCTTAGCAAATTTCATTTCCATGCGCTCGATCGCATAGGCATTGTAGTAAATACCGTAACCGGGCAATAATTCATTATAAGCCCACGGCACTTTATCAGCTGCAACTGGTTCGACTGGCGTATTAATTAAACTAAATGGGAAAATCATACGTTGAGGCAAGGTGCTCACCCCAGCACCAATTACTGAATAAGGCGCATCCTGAAAATTAGCCGGAAAACGAATCGAACAGCCCAATCCAAAGAAAGTGCCTTCACCCGGCCAAATTTCTTGGTCTGGTGCACGACTAGTATGATTCGATCCCACCATCGAGCCGTAGGCAATGTTGCCTTTGCCCTCTGGCCACAAGG
>CBDUFM010000783.1:0-2072 GCA_965366325.1 uncultured bacterium | reverse complement strand
TAGCAAACGTCGCAAAACTTTGAATAAAAGTCGCCATCCCAACTGGCACGCCATTTATTTCTGCGATTAAGGCCTCGAGCACACCATGCTCATGCGCAAGCTCATTGCGTAAAGCAAGGACCGTCGATTCATTTAAATCCGACTGATTATCATAGGCCGCCAAGGCACAAATAAGTTCGTGCAATAGTTCGGCGTCATCCGCAGTAGCCTCACGGACAGAAATAGCTGATGCTGTGCTCATAACGCGACTGTGTTAGCGTTAGGCGCATCAATTGCAAAGCTAAATTCGACATGCAACCGACTAAGCGTCATCCTTATCGCCATCGAAGATCTCGATCGGATTCCCCTTTTTATCTTCACCCAACTCAGCGCGTGGGTCAGCCTCGCCAATCAACGGCGCTGTCGCTTCCGATGCGCTCTGTTTTTTTTCATGAGCCTGCTTGACTAAAGCTGCTGCCTTACCTGCATGACGACTAACCCATTGGTCATAATAGTCTATCTGCTCTTGAGCGCTTAAATTACCCGCTGCATCCTTAATCAAACCCTGTTCGCGCAGACGATAAATAGTGGAAGCAACAGTAACCGATAAATTCAAACTTTGGGTAAATCCGCGCATCGGAACCAAGAAAGCTGCATCGGCACCGGCGCGTGCGGCATCGGTAACCCCCTTGGATTCACTACCGAAAACTAAAGCAATTTTTTGTTCAGACTGCAGCTTATTCAAATCATCTGGGGTATGACTTTTTAATGTGTTGGATCCCAAGTCAGATACATAAATCGTGTAGCCCTGCTCACGTAATTCCTCATAAGCGGCTTCAATATTTTTATGGACATGCAAATCAATGTAACGATGAGTGCCCTGGCTTACAGAACGACTAATTTTAAATTTATTACGGTCAGTCGTTACATGCACATGGTGGATACCATAGGCATCACAGCTACGAATAACAGCGGTCGCATTATGAGGATCGTGGCAATCCTCTATCACGACACATATATGCTTGACGCGACGCGCTAAAACTTGGCGATATTTCTGACAGCGTTCTGGCGTCAATAAAACATCTACCGGATGCTCAGGCACTGGGCTAGGCAACAAGGGTGGCACGGGACGGACTTCATCACTACGCATCTAAATATATTCGTCCTTCTGAAATATGGATGGCCACACGTGGCAAAGAATCACCCGAGCATGGCCCAGCAAAACAGTAACCAGTAGCAGCTTCAAATTGTGCGCCATGCAACGAACACAGTAAGACCTTGTCATCGATGAGGCACTTACCATCACCATAATCCAAAGGCACGCCCACATGCGGGCATTTATTCACATAGGCATGGATAGCGTCGCCCTGCTTAACCAAGATAATATCCTGCCCCTGTTCATCTTGCGCCATAATTTGGTCAAAGTCTGTATGATCAGCTAATTGGTAGGGCATGCCTTGTTATTTCACATTTGCCAAAAGACACAAGCATGGTGCACATGCCTGCACCCGGTGCCCAATGGACTTATCAAGCCAACCGCGAAGAAGCTCGTCATAATTGGCTGCACCTCACGCCCGCTTATGCCGCAGATCTCGTCAGCTCCCTGCTTGCAGACTACGACCCACACAACTGCAGTGTCCTCGACCCTTTTTTAGGCAGCGGGACCACGGCGCGCGTCGCGCAGGTTCTGGGCCGAAACTTTCTTCTTGAGGGTGTCCAAGCGAAGTCCAGCATCCTCACCGAGGACGAAGCCAAGCAGATCTATGCCATTGGCCAGCGCTGCGCCGCCAGTCTCACACTTCCAAGCACGAGCGCTGAGCTTTGCCCTGAGCCGCCCATGCATAATCTTGATCGCTGGTGGCCCGCTGCCCAACGCCTCCAACTGCGCCAGCTCAAAAGTGCTATCATGCGTGACAGCCTGAACCCAGATGCCCTGCGCTTGCTACGCTGTGCCTTGGCCGCCGTTGTAAAAGCCAGCGCTCAGGTCGATCACAAACACCACAGCCTCTCCTATAGCAGCGAGCACACCGAGCAGCTGCAAGATCACATCCCTGAGCAGTTCCTGGAAAGCCTCCAGCATTTTCTGATCGATT
>CBDUFM010000782.1:0-2074 GCA_965366325.1 uncultured bacterium | reverse complement strand
GAGGCTCATCTTTGCTAAGGGGGTGCTGTCTCCCTGACTAAGGGCGAGCAGGACCCGATCAAATTGCTGTTGGGTCTCGTTGTGACCGGTTTGTAGGGCCTCTTGTGCACTCAATGAGCACGGCAACAACAGGAACAGCAATAAAATACCGCGCTGTGCGAGACTACGATTCAGACAAAAGTGAGCTAATGGCACCTGCATATGCTTAGCTTTGCACAAAACATGCCAACTGTTTTTGAGTACTAGGCTTAAGTCTGTCTGTCAGAGCTGCACTGCCGCCTCTTCCTGCATACCACTTATACAGCTGTCCTGACTTGAGCTGTGGCGCTTTAACTTAGGCTTCCGCGCATGTCAGCACTCGAACAATTAGAAGACCACCGCCAACATCCTCGTCATCTAGGCAAGTTGGTTGGTTGCGACGCCGTTGGTGATGTTGGATCGATTGTCGTTGGTGACGCACTGCGCTTCTTTTTGAATATCAAAGATGATACCATTGTGGAAGCGAAATTTCAGGTCTTTGGCGCTGCGGATATGATAAGCAGCGCTTCTATTTTGTGTGAAATGCTCCCGGGCAAAAGTATCAGCGATGCGCGCCGTTTGCAGCCACGCCACATTTGCAAGCATCTTGGTGACCTTGATCGTTACCAACTTCCGGCACAGATATGGGCCTTGGATGCCTTGCAGGTGGCCTTGGATTCCTATCAGGGTCTGGAAACGCCGCGTGATGAAGACATGGATGCCTTGGTTTGTCGCTGCCATGGGGTGACCGAACAGCAGATTCGTGATGCCATTAGCGAAGACCAATGCAGTACAGTGGAAGAAGTTTCGGCGATGACCTTTGCCACTACGGGCTGTGGATCATGCCGCGTAGACGTACAAAAAATCCTTGATGATGTGCTGCAGCCCAAGGGTGGGGCCACGACTGACGCAGCTGCAGCACCTAGCGGCCTTGCGGGTCGGATTCCCTTGATGCGCAAAATTAATGCGCTGGTAGAACAGGAATTTGGGCCAGAGCTCCAAGAGCGAAGTTCGCGCATTGAATTGTGGGATCTCGCCGGTGATCAGGTCATCGTTAAACTGAATGGCGACATCTGTGATGATGAGCAGCAGTGTGAGCAGATTATTGATCGCTTGCAACGCCGCGTCCAAGATGACGTAGAAGCGCGCCTGCGCATTGTCGTAGCGGCTTCGTAGCAGCTTGAACCCTGTCTAGACAGGCGGCGCTGTGTAGCTGCTTTTGCATGTGGGTTGCACGAATCGAGCAGGCTGCGTAGCTTGAGCACGGGTCTGTTGTTTGTTTGCATACCGTATCGTAATCAAGGGGCGCGCTGAGGGTATCAAGCGTAGACAAAGCAGGGGTTTACTTAGTATATCCGGCCGACGTCAAAAAGCCTAAAACGTCGCGGAAAAGGAAGAACCATGCTCGAAGCATATCGCAAACATGAAGCCGAACGTAACGCCCTGGGAGTCCCAGCATTGCCATTAACACCTGAACAAACGGGTGAATTATGTGCACTTTTGGAAAATCCACCAGCTGGCGAAGAGGCATTTCTTAAAGAATTATTAAGTGAACGTGTTTCTCCTGGGGTAGATCCCAGCGCAGAAGTAAAAGCAAATTGGTTGGGCGCTGTGGCCCACGGCGAAAAAACTTCGCCACTCGTCAGTCGCGAAGAGGCGATTGTCCTGCTCGGCACCATGATGGGCGGTTATAATGTTCCGTTTATCGTCCGCGAATTGGAAGGCGATTTAGCCGCCGTTGCCGCAGACGCATTAAAACAGATGGTCATGGTCTTCGATAATTTCGAGGTAGTGAAAAAGCTAGCCGAAGAGGGTGTTGCAGCAGCAAAAGAAGTCATTCAGTCTTGGGCTGATGCTGAATGGTTTAAAAAGTTACCAGTGTTACCTGAATCAATTCAAGGTGTGGTGTATAAAGTTTCTGGCGAAACAAATACTGATGACTTGTCACCAGCACAACACGCCAGCACACGTCCTGATATTCCACTGCATTCAAATGCGATGTATGAAACCAGTGATCCGAATTGCTTGCCAACGCTCACGAAATATCGCGCTGAAG
>CBDUFM010000781.1:0-2077 GCA_965366325.1 uncultured bacterium | reverse complement strand
GAATTATACCGCGACTCAGTCTATCCCAAGCATTGCTATGGCTCATTGGGCATGGCGATAGAGGCTGGCATTGAAGTTTGTAATTTAACCGAAAGTCAATTTGGCATTGGCACGCGACGCACAGAATTCCCTTGGAATTTATCCGGTACCTATGTGCAGGTCTTACCCTATATTTATTCAATCGACGATGCCGGAAATGAATACAATTTCTTAGCTGATTATTATCGCAACACCCAAGAACTCGTGTCGAATGTTTTCCGCAAAGGTTACCAGTGGCCATTCCATGCCACACGCATGGAAAATTATGGTTCCAGCCTTGTCGATTTGGCAATTTTTGTCGAAAGCCGCAAAGGCCGTAAAATCCTCATGGATTTTAACCGTAACCCTATCGCTGTGCCCGATGATCAAGACTTCTCTTTAGAGCGACTCGACGAAGATGTCCGTGGCTATCTCGAAAAGAACGACGCGCTGCAAGAATTACCAATTCAACGCCTCGAGCGCATGAATCCTTTGGCTATCGAATTGTATAAAATGCATGGTCACGATGTACGCAGGGATCCACTTCCGTTTAATGTAAGCAACCAACACATGAACGGTGGCATTGCCGTTGATATCTGGAATCAAAGTAGTTTACGCGGTTGTTACGCAGTTGGCGAAGTCGCTGGTACACATGGCGTCACGCGTCCAGGTGGCGCTGCATTAAATGCCGGCCAAGTAGGTGGTATGCGCTGTGCACAGCATATTGCTGCCAACAAATCCGATGAACACATTGATACAGATTTAATTCGCCAGCAACTCGCTGACTGCGTTAATTACATGGGTGACCAATTAGCCAATCAAAAAGCTAATCAAGTTGCCACAACGCGTGAAGCAATTCAATCACGCATGAGTGATTACGCGGGCTTTATTTGTAATGTCGACGAAATCCAACCGGCACTGCAAGCAGCACGCGTTTTGCGCGAATCGATCCTGCAATACGGTTTTCATATTGATAAAGCCAATCGTATTGTTGACGCGTTTCGCTGGCGCCATTTAAGCCTCGCTTCAGAAGCCGTGTTAACGGCCCTGCATCATTATGCGGCAAACGGTGGCGGCAGTCGTGGTGCACGGGCATTATGTTCCGGCAAGGGCACAGTCAGCTTAGAGTCACGCAGCGTCGACTTAAGCGAGTTCACCTATATTCCCGAGCGCGATGAAGACAAAACCAAGAAAATAGTACTCAAGTTTAGCAACGGTGATTTCCTACTGCGCGAGCAAGCGATTCGCGATCACGAAGATCCGGGCGAAATTTTCTTCGAGAAAAACTGGAGTCACTATCTCAACGCCAGTATCTATACGGATGGCTTTAAACACACATAAACACCAGTACGTATGACAGCGCAGAAGGACTAGGAATTTATGTTGCCATTTAAAGCAGGCCTCAGTGCCGACGGTGAAACGGTCACCCTGAAAAAACTCGGCGCCATCGAAGAGGTTATCAACTATGTTGATGCCGCTGGCCGCAAGACGCTCAATCTGGTGCTGCTCGACACGGAGACCACTGGCCTGACCGCCGAAGATGAGATGGTTGAAATTGGCATCTCTGCCTTCAAGTCCACCCAGGATGGCTATTTTACGCAGTACTTTAAGACCAAAAACTGGCTCAACGAACCCAGTCGACCGATGCACCCAGAAGCCGAATTAGTCACCGGCCTCAGCATGGAAAATTTAAAGGGTGAACGCTTTGACGACGAAGAAATCGAAAAAGTGCTCGCTTGGGCCGATGTCATCATTGCTCATAACGCACGCTTTGATTATCAGAAAATGCATCAGCGCTATAGCAATGTCCTGCAAGGCAAAGTCTGGCTCTGTTCATTCCTTCACGTCGCATGGTTAGAGCATGGTCATGATAGCGGCAAACTAAGTACCTTAGCCTATGAGCACGGGTTCTTTTATGAAAAACACCGCACCGATGGTGACATCCATGCGATGGCTTATTTGCTAAGTTACGAATTCGAAAAAGGGAAAACCTATCTCGGGGAATTACTGGGGCATCAAAGCGATGAGCTACAAGCCTTGCTGGTGACCAAGTCACCCT
>CBDUFM010000780.1:0-2079 GCA_965366325.1 uncultured bacterium | reverse complement strand
TATCGTCGCCTTTATTAATGGTTTTTTACGCTGTTATGATGCCCTTACTGGCAAAGAACTATGGAAACAAAATACCGAACATGCCTTGCCAATGCTCGGTGTCAGTACCAGTCCCGGCAACCAGCAACAAAATAATGCGCGTGTTGTAGTCCTTAAAGGTATGACCGCCGACATTATTGGCATGCAACATAATGACGTCATTACTAAATTTAACGACAACAGCATTAATAACTGGCCAGATATTATTAAAGCTGTCTCTGAAATTGGCTGTGGCCAAGCATTTAGCATAACGGTGCAACGCGGTGAAGCTGAGCACACCTTTCAAGGTGTCCTCGGTGCTAAGCCCATGCAGGCTACACAAGCTAATAAACAATCCGTGCTCTGCCGCAATGTATTAATTCGCCAAGATCCACGTCGCCCTGGTCATTTCACCCCGAGCCCAGATTCCGTAAACACGCCTTATGTTGATATCTACGATCTCGCAAGCGGCACCCTGCTCTGGCACCACACCTTAGACGCCAAAGCTTTTATGCCAATATTAACGGCGAGCGACTTATTAATTGAATCCCGTGATGGTGATTTAATTGCACACGCTGTACGCGCAGATGGCCACCCTATAGTATGGACAGCAAAAGGGCGCGGCCACGAATTAAATAACTATAGCGTCCATGGCGATGTCCTCATATCCATTGATCACAATACCTCACATGCACATATTCGCGATTTAAGCAATGGTGATCTCTTATTTTCTATTCCGTGCAATCCCATTTACGAAACCAAATTACTCGGCGATCAATTTGCTTGCACGCTACCAGACGGTCACCTCGCTTTGTGGCAACTCAGTACTGGTGACATGCTGTGGTCCTCGCAAGAAGCCTTATTGAAACCAATAGCAGCCTCTGAGACGGCTCTCTATTGCCGTACTGCACGCGATGAACTCATTAGCATTGATCGCACAAATGGCTTGCCGCATCGTCGTTACCCACGTTGGACTCAGGTTTTTGCACATAACAATAATGACGACATGCTATTTATGGCCTGTGTTAACCAACAACAAGATCAATGCATTGCTGCTATCCATCTCAAAAGTGGCAATGTTACCTGGGAGCACCCCTTCTCCAGCGATCTACAGTTTAATAACGTGATTATCCCCAATAGCATTGGCGCACACTTCAGACTCAGCAGTGATGACGAGCGCCATGGCTTTGTACATGTTTTAAATGATGGCCGCATCCACAGCTTTATTCCCGTAGATATGCAAGACGGCTTCAGTCCGATTGGTCAACAACTAGTCACCTGTGGCATTAACGGCCTACAAGTCACGCAAGCTGAAAAAGACAACGAAGAGCGCATCATGCCAGTGAAACGCTTAAACAAAGCGAATACCGAGGTCTACGCTGACTTCATTAACGCTCAGCTTAAAAAGCTCAAATGGACGACACTTGCAGATAATGAATACGCCATCATGCGCGTCAAAGACAGACTGCATATCGTGTGTAAATTTTTAGACGACAACCAACGCATGCGCCTACGCCTCGGTTTCTCGGGCTCCTTATTTGACAACAAGAGTGCCCTCGTGCTGGTTAAATCCATGTTTGAAGTCAACTTGCATGTTGAATCAGGCTGGCAATTACTGGAACAATGTGAGCTAACAGGCAGTGATGGTCAACGCATCCGTGCATTCAGTTTAGAGATACCACCACTGCAAACACCTGCCACAGCAATCTTGATGCACGTCGATCATTTCGAAAGCAGTAACAAAGACATCTGGTGGCTGCGCAAATATTGGCTACGCCTTCAGGAATAAAGCCACAGGCAAAATTTACACCATATGCTCTTCCATGAGCTGCGCTAAATCAGCCATGCGATAGGGTTTAGACACAAACCCACAAGCACCATCTTTAAGTAAGGACTTAATTGAGATATCCTCTGTAAATCCAGACGACAACAGAATGCGCGCTTGTGGATTAATAGCTCGCATGGCATAAAAACATTCACGACCATTCAATTCCGGCATAATCATATCTAAGAGCACCACATCGATGTCTGCGTGTTGTTCTTCATATATACACAGCGCCT
>CBDUFM010000779.1:0-2082 GCA_965366325.1 uncultured bacterium | reverse complement strand
AGTGCTGGCCAAGAACTACCACTTGCTGGTGTACCCCTCTTAATCAAAGACAACCTGTGTTATAAAGGTCACCTCACGACCTCGTGCTCTAAAATGCTCGATGGTTTTGTTGCGCCCTATACAGCGACAGCTGTACAGCGCTTAATGGATGCCGGTGCAATTGTTATTGGTCACACCAATATGGATGAATTCGCCATGGGCTCATCCAATGAAACCAGTTTTTATGGTCCGGTAAAAAATCCGCATGACCAAGAGCGCATTCCCGGTGGAAGCTCTGGCGGAAGTGCTGCTTCTGTTTCAGCTGGAATTACCCCACTTGCACTTGGCTCTGACACGGGCGGCTCTATTCGCCAGCCAGCGTCACTTTGCGGATGCGTTGGATTTAAACCAACCTACGGTCATGTCAGCAGAAATGGTCTAATGGCCTTTGCCTCTAGCTTGGATCAAATTGGACCTTTTGCGCGTAGTGTCGCTGATGCAGCTTTATGCTCAGATATTATGAGCGGTCATGACCCTCTCGACAGCTCATCATCCTCTGCCACACATGAACGCACCCTAGAAGCCGTATTAAATGCCAAACCCGAACAATTGAAGGGTTTGAAAATCGGCTATGTTGCTGAACACGAAGAGCAATTAACTGGTGATGTCGCAAAAACTTTTGAACGTTGCAAGAACTTAGTTCGTGAAGCTGGCGCAGAATTAGTACCCGTTTCTCTGCCACATGAAAAATATGCGGTTGCTGTTTATTATATTATCGCCACCGGAGAAGCTTCATCCAACCTCTCACGCTATGATGGCATCCATTATGGCTACCGCAGTGCTAATTTTGATCCCAACGATTTAACTAGTGTTTACACCACATCACGAGGCGAGGGCTTTGGCGCTGAAGTTAAGCGTCGTATTATGTTAGGCACCTATGTGCTGAGTCATGGTTATTATGATGCCTATTACAAACAGGCTATGCGTGTACGTAAATTAATGTGCAATGATTTCGAAGCTGCTTTTGCACAATGCGATTTGATTATGGATTTGGTTAGTCCTGACACCGCCTTTAAACACGGTGAGAAACTCAGTGATCCAATTCAAATGTACCTCTCTGATATCTTCACCATCGCTGCAAATCTCGCCGGGATTCCGGCAATTAGTGTGCCAGGTGGAAAGACAGTACGGGTTTGCCAATTGGCATTCACTTTCAATCACCACAGTGGTCAGAAAAAATTCTCCTGAGCTGCGCAGCTGCCTGCGAACAATTATTCGCTGAATAAGCTAGGTGTACGAGCATTTAAAAAGGCTGCGTCTAATAGCGCAGCCTTTTTTAGGTTGGGGACAATTTTTGTGTCTCTAGGAATTGGCTTCTTCGATCATGCCTAATCGCGTCAGGCCTTGTTCAACCACATTGCGGAAGCCTAAGGCTTCTAGGTGTCGCAGATGAGCATAGGCCTCTGCGGCAACCTTATGTTCGCCAAGACAGTCTGCTAACCATGCGGAGAGTACTTGTAGCTCAGGCTCATGAGCCATTTGTGAAATTGGTGGCCAGACCACTTCCCAGGGCAAGAATTTTAAGCCATACATGCCAAGACGCATAACCGTGGTTAATTCAATGTTTGTACGTTGGTGCTCAATAATATCCATGAGGCGGAAGCATTCATCGAGCAGGACTTTCGATTTGTCTTGTTCTCCCATACGCGCGTAGAGTGCTGCCATACAGAGACGTACTACAGGGCGCGCATCTTCGATGCTTTCAAGCACAGCGATCAGGCGCTCTGATGCTCCCAGTGCACTGAGGCACATAATGTCACGCGGTGTAATAGTGTCACGCAATTTGACTATCTTTTTATTCTTAATCCAGTTGGCGGATTTCGCATCCATCAACTCACGTGAGATGGCCAAGTATTCCTGCGTGCTGCGCATGAATGTTGGATTAATTTCGTAGCCTTGGTTGAGGCAAAGTTTTACGCTTTTCTTGAAGTCAGCGAGTTGGTCAGCGGCCTGGAAATCAATTAGACGTGCCCCGTGACCTTGCATAGCTTTAACCAAGATGCCGGAGATTGTTTTCAATAAGACTTCTTCGTCAGAGAAACC
>CBDUFM010000778.1:0-2082 GCA_965366325.1 uncultured bacterium | reverse complement strand
GGGGCTTGAAATTTTGACGCTGTATTCTTGCCTTAAATTGAATGAGCCTTACTATTTGCTATGATAGTTATGCCAAAGATCGTGAACCCGTTGTTATACGTAGCTTGGATAATTTATTCTGGTGTTGCAGATGCTGCCTAGAATAACGGGGATAATTGATAGGCGGGTTCTTTTAAATTATCGTGCGCCAGTGGATGTGGTGGCTGCATTGTTGCCAAAACATTTTAAGCCTCGTGTGGTTAATGATTATGCACTTATTGGTGTTTGCATGATTCGCTTTCGCCATTTACGTCCTGCGTTTTTACCACGTCTATGCGGTGGATTGTCATCGGAAAATGCAGCGCATCGCATTTCAGTTGAGTGGGATGCTGCTGAAGGTCGGCAGACTGGTGTTTTTGTGACACGGCGTGATACCAATTCTAGACTAGTAGCCTTAAGTGGTGGTCGTATTTTTCCTGGCGTACACAGTCGTGTCAGTTTTGATGTGGATGAGGGTGGAGAACGTGTGGATATCAGTATGCACGATCAATCCGGTGATTTAGTCACGCTGCGTTCACGAAAAACAGATGCGTTTGACTCGGCTGTTTTTGATAGCCACGCAGCTGCATCTACGTATTTTTCTGAAGATAAAATTGGTTATTCCCCTAATCGGCGAGGCACACAGATGGAGGGACTCAAATTGCATTGCCATCAGTGGGAGACGAGCAGCTTGGCTGTTGAGGAAGCAACGGTGCGTGCATTTACGGCCCTATCGCAAGAGGTTGTTTTGGATCATGCGTTATTGATGCATCATATTCCACACGATTGGAGCTCGGTACCTGCGGAAGCGTGCTGTCCTGCGCTGAGTTAATTGTGAGTCAAAGAAGTTTCTCAATTGGGGTGGCTTGTTGTTGCGTCAGCTCTAAGGAGCTGGTACATCCTGTCGATTGTGAAGGGTCTTCATTGATGCACGAAAACTTATGCCAATCGTCGCTTATCATTGATCATGGTAATGGGCGTATGCTGGGGGCACTGCTGCTGTGCATTGGCGTAGCGGTCCTTGTAGTCGTGTTCTGTGATCTCGTGCAGTCACCAGTGGCGGCAATGAGTGCCGCTGTTGTGTTTGCAGCGCTCGGTGTGTATTTTCTCTTAGTAGATACACGACACATACTCTTTGTTGATGCTGGGGTCTTATATTGGGTGCAACATCATGGGAAGAAAAGACAGTATGGTGAGGTGGTCCTTGACGATGTTGAGAAAATTATTGAGTCATGGGTTTTGCGAAAAGATGGCGAAAATAAATCAGGAACGGGTAAAATATTTCTAGAGTTAAAGAATGGTGAGCGAGTGCAGATCCCTAGTACAGTTTGGTCGCTCAAGCGACTGCCTGAGTTTTATGAAATTTTAATGATGTATAATGAAAAAATTCAGTGCGAAGAAGAAGAACGTCCGTGGGGTGATTGGTAACAGCGAGGGGCATCGTTTCTGTAGCGGGCTGCTTGCTCGTATGCTGAGAGCGAGAGAGTAGAGAGATGCAGGAACAATTAGCGTGGAAGCGTCAGGCGCTGGTGATTTGGCTCATGCAATTTTTGTCGATTGTGGGCTTTTGTATTGGTCTGCCCTTTGCGGCATTCCATATACAATCATTAGGTGTGATTGGTGACGATGTAGTGTGGTGGAATACTGTTTTTACGGTTAGTGCACCAATTTGTTTTTTCTTCTCTGCTCCATTTTGGGGTATTATGGCCGATAGATTTGGCCGCAAGAAAATGTTAGTGCGGGCGAATATTTGCGCCGCACTGGTCTTGTTGGGTATGGGCTGGTCGCCGAATGTGTACTGGCTTATCTTTTTTCGTATTGGACAGGGCTTATTTACGGGTGTTATGCCAGCCGCACAAACACTGATGGCAGTTTCGATACCGCAGCATCGTCAAGGCATGATGTTGGGGTCTTTAGCTGCTGCTGTTGCTGCAGGTGTCGGTATTGGTAGCTCCTTGGGTGGACGCATTGCTGAGGCCTATGGTTACGATGTCGCTTTTTATATAGGCGCTGGTATTTCAGTTGTATCCACTTTGTTGGTCTTAGGAGGCGCTCAAGAACACC
>CBDUFM010000777.1:0-2083 GCA_965366325.1 uncultured bacterium | reverse complement strand
CCCTGACCAGACGGTCGCGACGAACTTCAATACCGATAATATGGATACCATCGGCATGGCGCCGACCCTGCCAGGTAACTTCAATGATTCTGATACAGCTGCCACGCAAATGTCGCCACAACAAATGCGAGCAGGTGCTAATGGCGACAATTTAACGGGTCAAATCTGGGGTGATTTTGAATTAGGTAAAAAGATTGGCCAGGGCGGCATGGGCGCCGTGTATTTAGGGCGCCAAGTTAGTTTGGATCGTGCTGTTGCCATTAAAGTATTACCACAGCACTTGAGCCACGACGATAGTTTTCGTAAACGTTTTGAGTTAGAAGCAAAGGCAGTCGCGCAAATTACCAGCCCCTATATTATTCAGGTTTACGGTGCGGGCATGCATGCGGGCCATAGCTATTTTGCTATGGAATTTGTTGAAGGTAAAGATTTAAGCGAGCGTATTAAAGATGGCTTGCGACCTACCTTAGAAGAATCTGCGAATTTTATTTTACAAGCGGCGCGCGGTTTGGCGACTGCTGGTGAGCATAATTTAATTCATCGCGACATTAAACCGGGTAACATGATGGTCACCGATAAAGGTGAGTTGAAAATCATGGACTTTGGTTTGGTAAAATTAAAAAATGAAGATGGCAGCAGTGGCGGTGGTTTAACCATGGCCGGTGCGGTTATGGGTACCGTCAATTATTTTAGTCCTGAACAGGGGCGCGGTGAAGAGTGCGATCAGACAACTGATATTTACGCGCTGGGTGTTG
The DNA here is from genome assembly GCA_965366325.1 of uncultured bacterium. Lineage (GTDB taxonomy): Bacteria > Planctomycetota > UBA11346 > UBA11346 > UBA11346 > JANQLF01. The sequence goes on along the minus strand of CBDUFM010000777.1, from coordinate 1,328 downwards.
TGTTTTATCAGTTATTGGCTGGTGCTTTGCCGTTTGCGGGATCTGATGCAACAGCAATCATTTATCAGCATATCCATGCAGAGCCACGTGCGTTGAAGGATATCAACCCCAATATTCCAGAATCCTATCAGGCCATTGTGACGAAGTGTCTGCAGAAAGACCGCCGTAAGCGTTATCAGTCTGCACATGAATTAATTAAAGACCTGAAACTCATTATTGATGGTGCGAAGCCACAGCATGCGCCAATTAATGAAACGACGACGACCAGTGCCGGTAGTGTTGCGGACAAAAAGGGTTCTAATCTTGGTGTGGTTGTTGTATTATTGCTGATTATTGCGGCAGGCGCAGGGTATTATTATTGGGATCAAGTCCTGAACAAAGCGCCAACAATAACAGGGCCTGTGCATGGTTCGGGTGCATCGCACAAAAATCCACATGAAAACCCAGTTGCGCACGTTGATCCTAAAGTAAAGGCAGGTGAGCTGCTGGGCCGCAATGAGCTCGCTGAAGCGGAAATTTTAATTACACAATTTCTGTCCTTGCATCCGGGTGATACCGAATGGTTGGACCTTTCTAAGCGCCTGCGTCAATTGCGTGGTGAGGCGGCTATTAAAGATGCGCGTAAAGCAATTAATCTTGAAGATTTCGAACTAGCAGCAGGTAAGTTGGATGATGCCGAGGAATTGAGCGCCGATAAGCAAATAATCGATGAGCTACGAGCGACGATTCGTAAGCATTCTGGCCTAGCGGTGAAATTAGACGTCATTAAAAGTCATTTAACAGCGGGCTTGCCATTAAAGGCCTTGGCTGAATTGGATGAAATTGGTGTTGGTGATGCGCGTGCTGATGCCAGAGTACTGAAAGATTTACGTGGTGCTGCCGATAAGATGAAGGGTGAGTTGGAGACGGCACATAAAACATTGGCTAGTGGTGATGTCGATACCGCACGCGGTCTGTTTCAGGCCTCCTTAAATGCCTATCCCAATGCGGCGGCACGGAACGGGCTCAAAGCATTAGCGCCAGCTTCAACGATTAATCGTGCCTTAAACGACAATCAAGTTGCGTTAGCACAAGAGCAATTGCGTGAGTTGAAAGTGCTTATCCCTGACTCGATGGCGATTGCAGCAATTGAAGGGAAAATTGCGATTGTCAGTTTGTTTGTTGATGGACGCCAAGCCGCAAAGCGTGGTGATTTGAAGCTAGCAAATGAACTGCTCGTTAAATTAACCAAACAAGCTGCTGATACTGCGCGGGAAAAAGAGCTGCAGGATTATATTAAAGAACGCGAAGTTTTAGCTGCCTTTCGACTCGCAGTGGTTAATAAAGAT
>CBDUFM010000776.1:0-2088 GCA_965366325.1 uncultured bacterium | reverse complement strand
CATGCATTGAGTATGCGCAGGTCGATAGAGGAACAAGCAGTTTTAGTGAATACGCTGACCAGGTTTGGCGCCACTGTCTGGGCTGAGGACCCAAATGTCTTCTCCACCGGGGCCTGCTGCAATCACCATGCCTTCGCTGCTGCCGAATTTACCCATTTCACGTGCAGCGAGATTGGCAACGATGACTACCAAGCGCCCAAGTAAAGATTCGGGCGTATAGGCAGATTTAATCCCAGCCAAAATAGTACGCTGATTATCACCACCTAGACTAACGGTCAGGCGTAATAATTTTTTACTTTTCTTAACTTCTTCGGCTGCGATGACGCGGGCGACGCGCAAATCAATTTTCATGAAATCATCAAAGCTGCAAAGTTCACTCAAGGGTTCTGCTTCAAGGGCGCTGCCATCGTCGTCAGAACCATCGCTTGCAGCGGCTTTAGCTGCTGCTTGTATTGCTACTTCATCGTCAGCACTTTTACTGCCATCAATCATAGATTGTACGGCTTTTGGATCGACGCGCTGCATTAAGTGTTTGAATGGATTGAGGGTGTAGCCAATTTGCTGCTCTTGGCTGTCATCCCAGTGTGTAATCGCCTTGCCGAATAATTCATCAACTTGGTCCTTGAGTACTGGCAAGACTGGACTGATATAAATGACTAATTGGCGGAATATATTTAGTGAGATAGTGCAGCAGTCACGTAGCTCCTGTTGCTTGTCTGCGTCTTTTTTGAGTTTCCATGGCGCTGTTTGTTCGACATATTCATTGGCTTTGTCAGCGGCGGCCATTAATAAACGCATGGCTTTATTAAAGTCGCATTCTTCATAGGCGTCAGCAATTTCTGATCCCGCAGCAGCTGTCGCAGCGAAAAGGCCATTGTCTTCTGGGTAGATTTCCGACAAGCCAACGTCTTGAATGAACTTAGCCGTGCGGCTAGCGAGGTTAACTAATTTGCCAACCAGGTCGCTGTTAATCTTAGCAACAAATTCCTCGAGGTTGAGATCGAGATCGTCTACTTTATTGGTGAGCTTGCTAGCATAGTAATAACGCAGATAGCTAGGGTTGAGGTGTTCGAGGTAGGTAGAAGCCTGAACAAAGGTGCCCTTGGACTTCGACATTTTCTCACCATTTACATTCAAAAAACCATGAATGTGTACCTTGGTTGGTAATTCAATGCCTGCTGATTTGAGCATTGCTGGCCAGAATAAGGTGTGAAAGTAGGTGATGTCTTTACCAATAAAGTGGTGAATTTCACAGTCTTTATTCCACCACCAGTTTTTAATGTCGTCGCCGTTGGCATCACACCAATCTTGTGTCGAGGCGATATAGCCAATCGGTGCATCGAACCACACGTACCAGTAATTACCCGGTGCATCAGGAATTTCAAAACCGAAATACGGCGCTGGGCGAGAAATATCCCAGTCGCGCAGTGGCTCGCCAAGGAAATGACCTTTGAGATAATTGGCAATTTCTTTTTGCAGGGCGCCACTGTTTTCAGTCCACTCATTTAAAAAATCATGGAGAGATTCGATTTCGACAAATAAATGCTTCGCTTTGCGCAGCTCAGGGGTGGCACCTGATAAAGTGCTTTTGGGGTTTTTTAAATCTGCAGGGCTGTAGACGGCACCGCATTTATCACAGCTGTCACCATTTTGATCTTCGGCGCCGCATTTAGGACAGGTGCCAGTAACAAAACGGTCGGCTAAAAATGTCCCGGCTTCGGGGTCGAAGAGTTGTTCGATTTCTTGTTCATGGACTAGACCCTTGTCGCGTAATGCCTGCCAGATAGGTGCACAATGTTTTTTATTGTTCGGGCTGTTGGTGCTGCCGTAGTTGTCAAATTCAATGTTAAAACCAGCGAAGTCCTTTTGATGGGCTTGGTTCATTTCAGCGATGAGCTCTTCTTCGCTACGGCCTTCCTTGCGCGCACGGATCATGATGGCGGTGCCGTGCGTGTCGTCAGCGCACATGTATTTACAATCGTGGCCACGTAGTTTTTGAAAACGTACCCAGATATCGGTTTGGATATACTCAACTAAATGACCAATATGAATATGGCCATTGGCGTACGGAAGGGCACTGGTAACGAG
>CBDUFM010000775.1:0-2088 GCA_965366325.1 uncultured bacterium | reverse complement strand
CACAGACTGAAGCGCACAACAAAGGCATAGGTACTTAAAACAGTCGCTACACCATAACACACCAAAGCCATATCAAATTCGAATATTGCCCAGCCACTAATCAGAACCGTTGCAAACACAGCACTGATGACAGATGCGGACAAACGTGCCCGACTGAGACTTCTATCTGACGGAGCTGCAGTTTGCATTAGGGACTCGGCACTGCCAGTTCTACGTTACCATCATGAATACGTACTTCAAAAGTATCTAATTGCACATCTTCGCGCTCGAGACAGCGACCCGTTTTTAGCGAAAAATGCTGCTTATAGAGTGGTGAAGCCACTACTAATTCACCCTTCAGATCACCGACCAAGCCACGTGATATCACATTGGCACCACTGATCGGATCGTAATTGTCAATCGCATAAATCGCATCCTCATCCTGCAAATAGAAGATCGCCACTTGCTTAGCACCTACGAGCGCACAAGAACCCACATGCGATATTAAATCGGCTACTGGGCAGATTGTTGACCATGTTTGTTCGATAGTTGTTCCCATGATAGACCCCCTATTTACCCGCTACGAGTGATTGTTTTTCTTCTTCAGTTGCTGGGCGTATCTGTCCGCGCTCTTCAACAAATAAGACATTGTCATCTTGTTCATCGCTATTCACAAAATGACGGAAACGTTTCAGCTTCTCTTCATCTTCGATAGTTTTCTTCCACTCGCATTCGTAGGTGCCAATGACATGCGCCATTTCTTTTTCCAACTCTTCAGCAATGCCAAGTTTATCGTCGATGATGACCTCGCGTAGGTAATCCAATCCCCCCTCGAGGCCCTCCATCCACACGGAGCTACGCTGTAGGCGGTCAGCAGTGCGCACATAGAACATCAAAAATCTATCAATGTATTTAATTAAGGTTTCGCGATCAAGATCACTAGCAAACAAGTCCGCATGACGTGGTTTCATCCCGCCATTGCCCGCCACATATAAGTTCCAGCCATTTTCAGTTGCAATAATACCAACATCCTTGCTTTGTGCTTCAGCACATTCACGGGTACAACCCGAGACAGCCAACTTGATTTTATGGGGTGAACGCAAACCACGGTAACGATTTTCAACTTCAATCGCTAATCCGGTACTATCATCAACACCATAGCGACACCAGGTTTTACCGACACAAGATTTAACCGTACGCATCGACTTACCATAGGCATGACCACTTTCAAAGCCGGCATCGACCAGCTCTTTCCAGATCAAAGGCAGTTCTTCAGTGCGTGCGCCAAACAAATCAATGCGCTGACCGCCGGTAATCTTGGTATAGAGATTGTATTTTTTAGCTACCTCACCCAGTACGATTAATTTATCTGGTGTAATTTCACCACCTGGTACACGCGGCACAACCGAATAGGTGCCATCTTTTTGCATATTGGCCATGAAATAGTCGTTCGTATCCTGCAAACCAGCATGATCATTTTGCAGAATATATTCATTCCAGCAGGATGCTAAAATAGAAGCTACAGCTGGCTTGCAAATATCACAGCCACGACCCTGGCCGTGCTTCGCTAATAATTCTTGAAAACTACTTATTCGTTCAACGCGCACCAAATGGTACAGCTCTTGGCGGCTATACGCAAAATGCTCACAAACGTTGTTATTTACTTCGACGCCTGCTTTTTTCAGCTCACTCTTGAGCACTTGGCCAACTAAGGTGGCACAACCGCCGCAGCCAGTACCCGCTTTGGTACAAGTTTTTAACTCTGCTAAATCAGTCTTGCCCTCGGCGATAGCTGTACACAAATCCCCTTTGGTCACATTATGACAGGAGCAAATCTGTGCGCTATCTGGTAACGCATCAATACCTAAGCCAGCCTTGGCACCATCGCGCTGTGGCAGAATTAAACTATCCGGATGTTCAGGTAATTCGATCGCATTCTGCATGTATTGCAGCAAGGTTCCGTAGTCCTCAGCATCGCCCACCAAAACTGCACCCAGCAATAGCTTCTTGTCTTCGCTAACGACTATTTTCTTATACACTTCGGTAGATTCATCACTGAAGATATAGGATTTACACTCTGGCGTGCGCGCATGGCTGTCACCGATGCTG
>CBDUFM010000774.1:0-2089 GCA_965366325.1 uncultured bacterium | reverse complement strand
CACGTAACGTACTGGTTCCTAAAACACTCGAAAAGATTAAGCGTGTCGCCAACGGTAAGCCACCCAAAGGCAAGTCTCGCTGGACCGTCCGCAGTTTAGCTGCGCATTTTGACATGTCCGTTGCTACCATGCAACGTGCACTCAAAGAACTCGACATTAAACCTGATCGCGACCAATAACAGACCCTAGCACTTATAATAATTGCTGCCTATGCTCCCTGCGCCACATGCTGGGAGCAAGGCCTGACCACTGCTTAAACAAACGACTTAAATGAAACGCATTGGCAAAGCCATTGTCGCATGCGATCTGCTCTAAGCCCACATCATCATTCAATAATTGATGCGCCACTCGCTCTAAACGAACGCGTTGCAACCAGGCCTTAGGCGTGGTCTTAGTTATTTCTTTAAATAAAACAAAAAAACGCGCCTCAGATAAATGCAAGCAAGCCGCCAAATCAGCAACCGAAATCACTTCGGATAGATGCTCCTCAATGTAACGATAAACCGGGGCAAGACGCGATAACTCAGCGTGTTGTTGATTAATTTGCTCGGACGATTCAATCAAGTCAGCCATAACAGTAAACACAGAGGCTTGATAACGAAGCGTCCCCAATAAATCGACATCGCCCGCATCATCAAATTTATGCAATGCATCAAATGCCTGAATAAAACGTGTAGACTGCTCAACCGAAATATGCAGGGGCAATCTGTAGTCAGCAAAAATATCAAGATGTCCATAACGCTGCGCCTGAAACATCAGCCAACGAGCGCGCATCGGCTCTGCGCCAGCAGCATGGTGCACAATACGAATAGTACGCATTGGCGCTAAACAGAAAAACTCCCCCGGCTTAATGTAGGCGTGCTGCCCTTCGGCCCAGACCTCATAAGCGCCAGCAATACATTGGGCAACAATAGTTTCCGGTATTGTTTTTATATGCTCTAGGCCGTCCTCAGTGAACACACCATAGCCACAATGACTATGGCGTATCTGTATCTCATCGGATAAACTATAGGTCTTTGGCATACGAGTCTACTGAGCATAAACTCACACATGCGTGTCGCAAGCATGGCACCACATCATTACAATAGTTTTAGATATGTTTTACAGACCAAGAGACATGGCATATCCGCAGCCCCCTGACTAAGATAGGGGGATAAGGAACCCAGTATGTACCGTATCGAACACAGCGCCTTTCAATTCTGCGAACTGAAACACTGCGATAAACCGCGCTTAGGCACCACGCAGATTGCAGGCCCCACGCAATCAAGCTTGCTCAGTCCAGGCACCGAAATAAACGCCGCTTACTGCGGCGACAGCTTTCCCAGAGGCTCTGGCTACGCATCCGTTTTTGAAGTCCAAGAAATAGGCGACGCAGCGGACGGCTTCGCTATTGGCGACCTCGTCTTTTGTATGGGCAACCACAGTGCTTGGACCTGCTGCAACACCGATGTAGCCGTCAAAGTCCCCACCGGCCTCAGCCCACAGCTTGCCGTCATGGCCCGCCTCCTGTGCGTTAGCCAAACCACATTGGTTACCTGTGCGGCGCGCCCTGGTGAAAAAGTATTCATCACTGGACTAGGCCCGGTTGGATTTTTAGCAGCCCTACAATTTCAACTCGGTGGCTATGAAGTTATTGCTAGCGACCCTCATCCACATGCCGTTGAGCTGGCACAACAAGCAGGCATCACGGTCTTAAATGAGCGAGAACAATTAGACCAACTCGAAGCCAGCCTTGCCATTGATTGCAGCGGTCATGAAGCGGCCGTACTACAATGCGCACGCGCCACCCGACGCTGCGGCGAAGTGGTCTTAATTGGTGTACCATGGCAGCAGCGCTGCGATGCCAGCGCTCATCAGTTGTTAGATCTTGTCTTCCACCGCTACATTTATTTACGCTCTGGCTGGGAATGGGAAATTCCACGTCAAGCACTGCATTTCAATCAGCACCGCAGCATCTTTGGCAACATTGCCATTGCCATGCAGTGGCTGGCTGAAAAACGCATCATCATACCACACAACGTGAGCCAAACATTTCATCCTCAAGACTGCAATGACGTCTATCAAGGCCACCTCCATCTCACCCATCAAC
>CBDUFM010000773.1:0-2092 GCA_965366325.1 uncultured bacterium | reverse complement strand
CCTGCTCCTGTGACGGGCGCAGGCTGTCTGGGACTGTGCGTGGGGCAATCTAAACATGTCTATTATAGCTATTAGTTATCGATTACAGTAATTAAGATAATCAAAATGCATGAGATATAAGGATGCATATCTTTGTAATAACTAATGCGCATGCAAAATAGGAAAAGTCTATGCTTGTAATTACTCTCAGTTATAGAGTCGCAGTTTGGCGTAGAGGGTGCTGCGATTTATGCCGAGGTGCTCAGCGCAGGCTTTTTTGTTACCGCCGTAGTGCTGCAGGACGCGGTCGATGTGGATCTTCTCCATATCCGCTAGGCTCAGCAGGGGCATTTTGAATTCGTTATCATCGATTGGCGAGCCAGCTATCGCGTCAGGGAGCTGGTCAGGGCCAATATCTTTGGCATCACAGCGCGTGACGGCTTGTTCGATGATCTGCTGTAATTGAGCAACGTTTCCCGGCCAGTCATAGGATAGCAGGGTGGCTTGGGCTTCGGCCGTGAATTGCTTAAGCGGGATGTCGTGGCGCTGACAAGATTGAGCAAGGAAATGTTTGATCAGGGGGTCGATGTCGTCAGGGCGCTCATGTAAGCGCGGAAGATCAATGCGATAGGCGTTTAGACGTTTGAGTAGATCGGGGTTCATGCCCCATTCTTCGCTGTCATCTATGTCGTTAATGGCCGTTGCGATAAGTTGAATGTCAACTTTGCGGACGGTGGTATGATTGCAGCGGATGACTTCTTGGGTTTCGATTAAGTGGAGTAATTTCTTTTGCGCGTAGGCATTGAGACATTGCATGTCTTCAATTAAAGCAGTGCCACCATTGGCGAGTTCGAAAAAGCCAGGAATGCTAGAGTCATTAATTTGGTGCTCGCGGGTGCCGCCAAATAATCGAATGCTCGCCATATCGGGTTCCATGCTCGAGCAGTTAAAAATTTGTATGGGGTCATTTTTATAAGGGCCGCGTTCGTGAATGGCTTGCGCAACATGGGTTTTACCAGTGCCGGATTCGCCGCAGATCAGCATCGGTTCTGAAAACTCAGCCATTTTATTAATCATGTTAACGATCGAGGTCATGGCCGTTGAGCGACCAATGATAGCCGATTGTTGCTTGGGAATTTCTTCTTTAAATCGCGTAACCTGATCTTGTAACTCAAGAACGGTGTCTTGGTTTTCAAGGCAGATAGCTAGCTGATTGGCCATCGCGGTGAGGAAGGATAAATCTTGCTGTGAAAAAGACGGTTTTTTGCCGAGGCGGTCAACATAGAGCATGCCGTGGATTTTATCAGCAACGCGCATGGGCGAAGCCATCGCACTGCAGACCCCAGCGATAGACATGGAATCACTGCGTGGCAGTGATTCGCTTTCGCGTGTGCATAATAGTGGTTCTGCTTTGTGGCGCATGGCATCAAAAACTGTTTTACTATAGGGGGTCGCGCCAAAACGTGCGCGTAGTCGAATTTTATGCGGCGGCCATAGGACCCATCCTTCAGGTGATGGTAGAAAGACAGCACAGCGATCGCCTTCGAGGGCTTCAGCAGCGACGTCATCTACTAAATCAAATAATTCGTTTTTGTCTTTGGCAGTGCCCATCGATACAATGAGTTCTTGGAGCATGAGCATGTAATTATTGCCGGGCTCAATATTTTGCTGTGACGGCACGCGCTTGTATTGGGTGACCACCATTTGCGTGGGTTCGGCATCGGCGGTGTTTTCTTCTTCCCAGTATGAGAATTCGGCATTGCCAATGGTGAAGGTGCACTCGTTCACCAGCTTCATTTTGTTGACGCGTCCAGCGCTCGACCAGACACCGTTGCTTGAATTGCAATCGACTAAGTAGTAGCCGTCTTCATTGAGGACGATGCGTGCATGCAGGCGGCTGACTTTGTAGTTATCAATGACGATGTCATTTTTCTCACCGCGACCAATGGTACATACTTTACGGGCCAATGTGTAGGTAATGAGATTATCGGGATCAACATGAATGCGCAGGAGTGGCATAGTTTTAGATTAGGATGGATTCGGCGTAGTGGCAAGCATGGCGATTGCGTAACGACGCTTAACCTGCGCCGACACACACACACACACACTCGCA
>CBDUFM010000772.1:0-2093 GCA_965366325.1 uncultured bacterium | reverse complement strand
GGAGCAGAGCCATGTCAGAGACACGTCATTTATTATATATTTTTGCCGACCAATTGTGCGCCCATTGGCTGGGCTGTATGGGAAACAGCGAAGTAAAGACGCCAAGCTTGGACGCTTTAGCTGCAGAGGGTCAATTGTTTAAAAATTGTTACAGCACCTCCCCGGTGTGTACGCCTTATCGTGGCGCCTTAATGACGGGACTGTACCCAAGCCAAAGTGGCTGTTTTACCAATGAAGACCCTTTGCCGGCACGCCATAAATGCTTGGCTGATTTATTGGGCGATCGAACCATGTATACCAGTTATATCGGCAAATGGCATTTATTTGGCACTGGGTCCAGTCCGATCCCGCCGCATCAACGTGGCGGATGGCGGGATTTTATTGGCTATCAAGCACATAATGATTTTATTAATGACGTGCGTTTTTATGATGAAAAGGGTGAGGAGCGTCGCTTTAATTATCACCGCACGCGGGCAACAAGTGATGTGGCCATCGAGCGCTTAGAGCTAGCGACCAAGCGCAGTGGGCGGATTGCACAAATGGTTAGTTACCAAGCCCCACATTATCCATTAGAGCCTGACCCAGCATTTTATGCCATGTACGCGCATGCAGAATTTGCTGAGCGGCCTAATTTCTCGCGTGAAGGCTTAGACGGCGAAACTGGTTTAGATAATGGGATGTGGCCTTATCGGCCGACTTGGTCACCGAATAGTCCGCGACCGATGCAGGCCGACCCAAACTATCAGCGCTACGGAACGGATTTCACTGAATATAGACGGCACTATGCGGCACTGATAACACAATTTGATTATGAAGTTGGGCGCTTAATGAATGCATGGCGTCGCTTGGGCCTATGGGATAATACCATGGTAGTTATTAATGCTGACCATGGAGAAATGCAGGGTGCGCATGGCTGTCCTGCCGATAAGGGTGTGTTTTGGGAAGAGTCAGTGCGCGTGCCGTGTATTACGAAAATTCCAGGCGTCGCAGCAGGCTCAGTGTTTGAGGAGGCGTTAGGGACCCTAGATCTCCGCGCAACCATTTGCGATGTAATGCAGGCACCACGTTGGCAACGCTATTCAGAGGGCACCTCCTTTATGCCATTGCTGCGCGGGGACGACTTTGAAGCCCCGGCAGTCTTTGCCGAATTTGGAAATTGGATAATGGTGCGTTCGCAGAATTGGAAGCTAGCAGTCAAGCGTGAGAACTTGGAAGCGCACCATTTGTTTGATCTTGCAGCTGATCCTTATGAAATGCGCAACTTATTAACGGATGCAGACGAGCAACGCGAACAACTCAGCGCTTTAATTAAGGCGTGGTGGCAGCATTGTCAGGAGACACGTAAGTATTAGTGCAGTACTTGGCTGTAGCGGGTAGGCTGTCGCGGCTCGTGGGTGAGTTGCAGCGTGGTTCTCGGGGGGCTTGATCGTTTGAATGCGGTCTGCGCTGTACTAGGCTGCGCCGATGATTATTCGTGATTCCTTCGCTGTTTGGCACTTTTCCGTTACGTCAGTGCTGCAACGGGTCTTATGGGCCTTGTTGCTTCTGTTGCTGTGCGGGGTGGGCTCAGCGCTGTCTGCGATGCAGGCACAGCCACGTGTGTTTATTTCACCGATAGTGCACAAACCGTTTGAAGCCAGTATTGTCCCGTTTACCAAAGAGACCTTTCACAAAGAGATGGGTGTCAATGCGGTTAATATGGGCATCGATGATGATGGTTGCCGTCATAATTCAGGTTTTAGTGAATATGATTATTACATAGTGTGCTGCCCGTATAGCTTGTTCTCAGCGGTTTCATCCGAGTGGGATGAGCGCAGTAAGAAGTTTACGGTGCCGTTAGACGCAGGCTTTGTTGATTGGGTCTTAAGCGATGCTGGTATGGGAGCTACGTGGAAAATAGTTCAGGAGCGCAATATTCGCGTCATGCAACAGATTGCAGCGGCCCAAAATAAAGTTCCCATGGATCCGAAAGACTTTGTGCTCGAGCAAGAAGAAATTAGTGTTATTGATAAATATAAATATGCACTGCGTTGTTACGCCAAACGTGGCGCCCGACCAGCATTTATGGCAAAAATTGCACTGACGGCTGCCTG
>CBDUFM010000771.1:0-2094 GCA_965366325.1 uncultured bacterium | reverse complement strand
ACAAACAGCGCTACCCGCTCCCATTTTCCCGCCTCGCCGTGTCCTTTGGCAAACCCTGGTTTATCGATAGCACCTATCCAAGTGAAGCAACCCAAGAACAACGCTGCCGGGCATTTGAACGCGAACTACATCGCCTAGAACATGACGCGAGCCACGCAATTGAGTACTCGCACTAATTTACGCTGACTCTATTTTTTCATCCAGCGTACCATTCAAACGATAAATATAACTGAGCACCTCAGCGACCGCTTGATAAAACTCATCTGGAATTTCTTGACCGACTTTAATTTGCTTGGCCAATGCCCGCGCTAGCGGCACATTCTCGACCATCGGAATATCATGTTCCTTGGCGATTGATTTAATCCGCTGCGCCACGAGATCATAACCCTTTGCTACCACAATCGGCGCCGAACCCATCTGCTGATCGTACTTCAACGCCACCGCAACGTGCGTCGGGTTAGTAATAACCACATCAGCATTTGGCACTTCTTGCATCATGCGCTGCTGTGCCATTTGACGTTGGATTTGACGGATCTTACTTTTGACCATAGGGTCGCCATCGCTCTGCTTATATTCCTCGCGCACTTCCTGTTTGGTCATCATTAAATCTTTCGTGTGTTGGAATCGCTGATAAATAAAATCCGCAATCGCAATGATAGCCAAAACACTCGCCAATAAAAATGCAAGCTGCATAAATATCCACACATCGCTCGACATCCGTGCATCTAAATCCAAGGTAAAGAAATTCATCCGCGGCAAACACGCCGATAAAAAGAAATAGGCAATGACCACGATGAGCACCATTTTTAATAAATTAAAAATAAACTTCATCAAACCGCGTAATCCATAGATGCGTTTAAAGCCTGCCAGTGGACTGATTTTACTTATTTTCGGCATCAACGCCTTGGGCGCGAGATGCAATCCCACCTGTGCCACCAAAATGGCAATGCTGATAAAAAACAAAGCACCAGCGATAATAATCCACCACAATCCCGTATGGCCTAGTTGGTAAGCAAAAAGCTGACTCGTCGTTCGTACATTTATCTCCCAGGTCAACGCTTCCGTCAGACTAAAGCGAATAATATCCGCAAAAGCATGATACATACCCGGCCCACAAGCGATCAAAATCGAGAAGCCGGACAAGAGCAAGGCCGCCGTCGACAGCTCCGTTGAAGAGGCTACCTGCCCCTCATCGCGCGCATTCTGCCGCTTCTTCGGTGTTGGCTCTTCGGTCTTCTCTGCACCACTGTCTTCAGCCACGACATTCCCCGTTGCGGATTACCACAGATACGCTCACAAAAGCGCATGCTCCTAGGTACTAAGGGAAAATCGTGCCAATCAGTAAATCGTAGTGTAAAATCGGTCCCCGATCACAAATTGCTTATACAAAACAACTTACATGCCTTATCGACAGTCAATCCCGCCCATCTGGTTGTACAGACAGGCAAACAGCTCCATTAGGAGCATTTACAAGCTAGAGACACAGGTCCACTAGTGAAATTTAAACGGGAAAACTGCGCAAGTGCGCTTCGTATTTTTTATCCGTTAGCATAATGTGATCGACTAGCCACGCTTTTAAAAAATCGAGAACCTTAGCGTCCACATTGAGAGCCCCTGACTCGAATTGCTCCTTAAATCCTAGCACCGATTCCTTGAGACTACGATGCTCTGCCTGATGGGCGGCCAAGTCCGGGTAATCACAGAGCACCAATAAACGCTCCTCGAGATCAAAGTGGAGCAAGGTATAATTCATTAAACCATCAAAAATATCTTTCAGCACCTGATCACCCTGATGCTTGTTAATAGCCTCATCCAGTCTGTTAATATATGCAATCAACATTTTATGCTGCACATCGATCTTGCTTGAACCAACACTCAGCTCATCAGTCCATTCCATAAAAACCATAGTGCCCTCACAGCTAATCTACAGCAAAGGTAACACATGCGTATCAGCACATCAAGCATACTCTAGAGGAAAGCAATCCACTGCACCATGAGATAGAATTGTGGTCACTGAGGCCAGCAGAGTGGGCCTCACATCAAGCACTCACTCATTCTCAAACCATCAGCGGCTGTTCATCATAGACGAACCCA
>CBDUFM010000770.1:0-2101 GCA_965366325.1 uncultured bacterium | reverse complement strand
AGTGTCCGAGTCATTGCGTAAATGCTCTATCGCAAGCATCCATGTCCGCTGGCTGCGCCACTCCATTACCGATAGGCGCGCTGCCAATAAGTGTACATCATTTAGCCATCCTCGTGATTGGGCTGCATCTAATAATAATGCTATCTTTTCATCATCGTCAGAGGCTAGCGCGCTAGCCAGGATCTTTCGCCAATACCCATCCTGACCCTGCTTGCCTTCCATTACTGCTGCAGCGAATAAATCAATCCGCTGGTTCTGCATAGGAATTTTAGGTGCTGGAAACGATAACTGCGCCGCACGCGCACGCGCCGTATGCCAAATAATATCTGATTCAGCACCGTGCATATCGAAGTTCATCATGCCTAAACGGGCTGCTTGTACTTTCAACATGAATGCTTGCTGACGAGTGTCCTGACTCTGCTCCAAGTTTTGGATACCCTTACTCAAGATCTGGCTTCTTTGACGAGATGCAGGTTCGTAGAGCCACGCAAGACAACGCTTAAATATATCATCACTGTGCATTGCCTGCTGTCGTGCTTCTTTTACACGCTTTCCTGCATGCGACCAATAAACCGCCTGCACACCTATCGCCCGTGCTACATGTGATTCTATTTGTAAAGGCATAGCCAAGACACCCGAGGCCGGTATCTGTAACCAATGCTCTTTGTGCACCGACATGCCAGCAGCGGGTAAAACAATATCCTTTTTCGCCAGAAACTCTTCGTCGCCACGTTTAATTTTAATGCGCAACGTTGCTATTTGTGCAAGGAGTCCATCAATAAGTTGCAGTGAATCTACTCTTGTTGGCTCTGGTACCGGCATCTGAACAAGCAGAGAGCGCTTGGTCTTGGCCGGCACAGCTAAGCTAAGCTTTTGCCCGTCATGTATGACTTGATAGATTCGTTCTTCAGTGCTGCGATTAAAAACCTGCACTTTTACTGGGATTACATCACCCTGCTGTGCAAAGTCGACACAGTCTAGATCAAAACGTTCTTTCGCCGCAATTGTATAGGTGTTTTTCAATTCACCGACCAAGACAGCTGCACTTTGGTCATGTGCACGCACTGTCAGTCGCCAGGCTCCGTCCCGATCAGGAATTGTACACGGCACCTCAATAACCCCTTGTTCATTGCTGCGTGCATGTGCAAGCCAAACAATAGTTGGATCCTCCGCTTGGCCGATCAATACGGCGCCACGACTCTTCTTGGTCGTGTTCATAGCGCGAGAAGATCCTCCATAAGAACGCGCAAAACGTTTAGCGCCAGCAGACAGGGGCCTTAGTTCCCAACCCCAAGTAACAGCACGCCACATCTCCAATGTCCGTGCAGAAAATACCTGACGCTGCCCAAGACGAAGTTCATTGGGTCGTTTATATGCATGAAAATAATGATATAGATCTGGCGTCAGATCTGGATACACATCAAAAACCGCTTCGTCAACTAAACCAATACTGAGCGACACATTGGCCATTGGCCGCATTTTCCAATCGCTTACCTTTAAACGTATGAGCCCTTCCTTTCCTGGCTGTAATTCATCTTCGCCCTGCTCTGCTACAACGCGTAACATTTTATCAATGGGGCGCACGTTTAATTCAGCACCAGGCGTAAAGGTAAAACCCGATCCAGGAACCCACGCCACAGCCGTTAGCGTAACATTAGGTGCCCACTGGGATTTTATCTGCAGCGTCGCTGTTGTAACAGGTTTTTCGAGTGTGACCTTTTCTGCCCACTCCATCTGTGTTGCCCCAGCATAAACCAATGCATCGCGATGAATATGCGCTGTTCCTAATCGTATTTCGACCATTTCATCTGGATCACAGTAACTCTGCTCCAATTGCAGCGCCAAACTTTTCTGCGTATCTAGGGCGGCTCGAGCTGCAACACGAATCTTATAATCCCAATAGACACGCTCGCCCGTGAGCGTGCTGGTGGCCACGCGTAACCTCTGTTTACTGCGCCAAGTTTCGTTAACACGAAACCGACATTGGACGCGCTCTGTGCCAGCACCCAGTAGATCCCTAGCCAATTCTATAGCCGCAGCACTGTCTTCTCCGCCCAATAAGAAAAGATCGACACGTGCGGATTTTGGAAATCGCAAAGAC
>CBDUFM010000769.1:0-2107 GCA_965366325.1 uncultured bacterium | reverse complement strand
CCACATCCAATAATACGCCATCCGTTGTATGACGTTTGACGCGATTAAGCCCCTTCTCCGAGGTAATAAACTCCCCACTCGGCAAGACGGCAAAAGCGGTTGGATTACAACAGCCGCAAAAACCCTCGATCTTCATGGAGGCCTTACCCCAAAATGTCGTTAGCTCGCCGCTCTCTGTATAGCCATCTATGCGATGTCGCCCTGGATTCGCAACATACAAGAGCTGCGCGCGCTCATTCCACTGTAGGTCAAGATGGGGCCCAGGAACAACCAAGCCGCTATTACTGTTTTCACCAATTCTGCGCTGCAAGACACCATCATGGTCAGTAACGTAAATTACTCGATTCACTGAATCGGCAATAAACACAAAACGCTCATTAGCGGTGATCGATCGCAAATTACATTTCACATCAAAATCAGGCCATTCCTTACCGCGCGTCCCCTGTCGATCATAAACAACAATCTGATTTCCTTGCGCAGTATAAATCGCATCATGACTGTGCACGTAAACACTACTGACCTTGTGACGTGGCACGATGGATTTAGCAAAAGCACCATCAGTTTTAAATACCTTAAGACCGCCGTCGCCGGCCACATAGATCTCATCCTCAAACAATGCCATGCTTAAAACACTCGCCAGACCGGATTCTATGTGCTGTGTTTCTTCAAAATTTATCAGCGCTGGATCAACCTTTTTGAGCGCACTGATATCATAAACAAAACTATCTGGCAAATCTGCTGGCCGTGATGCATTGAGATTTTCTCGCACTATCATCCAAATGCCAATGCCCACGAGAACAAGTATTCCCAGGACCAAAGCAATATCTGCGCTGGTATAGGTTTTCTTTGGCATCGGTACCGGATTAGTAGGCATCAGCGCGCAAGTCCAAGCAGGCCATCTGCTCTAAGTCACGAACAATTAATTTTCCATCAACCAAGGTCATGGGGCCCCAACTGTCATGTGAATCGTGTAAGACCTGAGCCTGAGCCAAAATCTTAAAGGCATCAGGGCTTGCTTCTGCCATTGTTAGTTTGCCATGGTCATCCATAATAAAAAACAAATCATCTGCTATCATATAGGGACCAATGCCAAATTTATGCGACATGGTGCTCGTCCACCGTAGACTACCATCCAAATTCAAGCAGACCGCCTCTTCGCTAGGACGTACACCAAAAATAACATCTTTGTAAAAGATAGGCGTATGTTGTGCTGACCCAAATTCCTTATCTGCAAGTCGGTACACAGGCTTAGCCGTATAGGTGCCAGCATTTTCTGTTACCTGCAACATCATTGAACCAACCCCATAACCTGCTGATAGAAATATTTTTCCATCCCCAATGTCTACCGGTGTAGCGATAGCTGCGATTTTTATTTTCCAATCTTCATTTAACCACAAAAGCGCGCCCGTTTCCGCATCAACGCCGGCTACCCCACCACTGCCCGTATAAACATACATTTTTTTACCATTCACGTGCATAATGCCGATCGAACAATGTGTCATGAGCCATTTTTCTGGATTTGGTGTTGACCAAACTTCGGCACCAGTCTCAACATTTAAGGCCACCATCATTTTCTCTGGACCGCTAGGCGCCAAAATAACCAAGCCGTTCTCTAAAATGGGACATTGCCCCGCATACCAGGTTGGCACCTTGGTCCCATACTCCACAACCAGACTCTTGGTCCATTTTCGCTCGCCAGTATCTGGATTAAAACAAGAAATGTGACATTTAGGACCAAAGGTCACTAAGTAATCTTTATTAATCGCAGGCACACATCGCGTAATGCCGTGCGACGTTTTTATTTTTACCGGATAGGAATAAGACCAGATTTCTTCGGCGCTTTCCAAAGACAGACAACGCACCACATCTGCATTTGCTTCACTATCATAATCGTGCAGATAGACCTTGCCGTCTTGGACGACCGGACCGGCATGGCCCTTAGCGAGTGGGCGCTGCCATAAAACCGTCGGTCCAGATTCAGGCCAAGAACGCGCAAGATTCTTTGCGTCAGCAACAATACCATCACGGTTCAAACCGCGGAAATGTGGCCAGCTCGCGGTTGATGTAGCTGCCTTGGCTTTTCCAGTTGCCAAAGACCCCTGCATAA
>CBDUFM010000768.1:0-2115 GCA_965366325.1 uncultured bacterium | reverse complement strand
AATTAATCATCTCTGATTTTAAGGACAAAAGCAAGGACTCCGCTTACGCTCGCAAACATCCACTCCTCTACCAACTCTCCCAAGAAATCACAAATACCAGCGCTGGCGTGCATCAGCTACGCGACGAAAGGGGCCGCGCTGCTTGGGGCATTGAAAAACTCATTGCCGAAACACAGTGGCGCATGAATCTGGTTTTTTTTCAAGATGAGATTTTATTGGAAAGCAAGTGGCAAGGATTTTTACTCCGTTGGCTAACGATTACTTGCGTTGCTGGTTCCATGTCACTACTGCTGTGCTTTATTATTCATATTGGCATTAGCCGCCGCAGCCTATGGTGCCTTAGCATTGGTCACACTATTATCTTACTCATTGGCTCCCTCGTAATCTGGAATCAAAGCCTCACCAGCCGCAGCACAGATCAACAAGTCCAAAGGAAAATAAAAAACCAATCTGACATCCGTGCCTTTAAAGAATCGACCATTACGCGGTCACAAAAACTTAGGCTCGAAGAACCCATCTTCATTCCAACTGGTACGCTGATCCGATCTGTCAATTTCACCTCTGCGAATGACGTTGTCGTTAATGGCTATATTTGGCAGCATTACCAAATCAGTGACATTAGTGGCGACAATCCACGTTTACCGCAACAAGGCATTACTTTCATTGAAGCATTTGAAGACGATATCAATCTCACCGCCCCTGAGTGTCAATACAGCAGCACAGAAAATGGAGTAAAAACATTAGTCTGGTATTTTAAGATCACACTGCGTCAAAAATTTGGTTATGAGCAATACCCCTTCGATCACGAAGCGGTTTGGCTTCGCCTACGCTACCTAGACGCTAAACGCAATGTAACACTGATTCCCGATCTCAATGCTTACAATCTCATCTACGAAAGCGCCTGTCCTGGCATAGATCCCAACGATTTTATTTTACCGGGCTGGTCACTCGAAGGGAGCTACTTCACTTTCCAAAATGGCAATGATAACGCTAACTTTTTTGACTTTAGGCACACCGCTGCACTTGGTAATACATCTGAATTTATGTTCAACATCAGCATTAAACGCAATTTCATTGATCCCTTTGTCGCCAACATTACGCCACTCATTATTATCTTTACGATTCTATTTATCATCATCATGACCTCGACCCGTGACAGTAACCAAGCTGCACGTTTCGGCTTTTCAAGCTTTCCTGCTGTTGGCTTGATTGCCGCGCTCCTCTTCTCGATGATGTACCTACATTCTTCACTCCGCGCTAATCTCTCTTCAGCGCATATCACCTACTTCGAGTGTTTTTATATTTTAGGCTATTTTATGATGATTTTGGTGGCAGTTAACTCAGCCATTCTCACCTCACAACGGCACAATCCCTTTGTCTGGCACAGCAGCTATGGCAACCTCTTTCCACAACTGACCTATTGGCCGCTTGCCTCCGCCGTCGCTTTCATCACTACAGCCTGGAAATTACAGTTTTAACGACAACGCCTTGTTCACACAATCAGCGCGCTGCTTACTCAATAGTGATGCGCCGTTTAAAAACTGGGCCGAATGGCTTGCGTTTCTTTATTGCCTGAATGCTGATCACATAAACGCCGGACTCGACTTTAATCCCCCTGTAATCCGCATCGGTATCAGAAAAGACCGAAAAAGGTAGCAAACGCTCTTCGCGTGACCGCTGCGTCGGTGTTAATACGTAGATTAAACTTCTTTAAACCAAGTTCCTGCGCAGAAACTGTAAAGTCGTCTGTCATCTCTGCATAAGCGTCCACCACCGTGTTGCTTTGCGAATTGATCAATGACAGCGATATACGCCGATGCTTACGTGCCCATTCCAAACTTTTACGCCGCGTCACCTCACGAATCCATGGAATAACGCCGTCATCTTCAGGTACCGCATCAGGATCCTTGGCCAAAATCATGGCCACCTCTTGGTAGACGTCTTCTGCTAGCTGCCAATCACCACAGATCGTTCGCGCCTGTGCCTGGATCATGACCTGATACTGGCTCAGCAATTGCACCACGCGCACGCGGCGAATTTGACTTTTAAGCGAATCTGAACTGGAATTTGACATAGCCATCCTAAGTAGAGATACAGTAAGTTCCAAAGATTAGG
>CBDUFM010000767.1:0-2120 GCA_965366325.1 uncultured bacterium | reverse complement strand
TTTAATCCCAGCATTCGTTATGCCGATGGCATTAAACGCACCATGGCATGGTTCCTCGCTGACGACGCCCGTCGCCCCGTCAGCCAAGCAAGCGATGATAAGATGGAACTCCTTACACAATTACACAAAAACATTAACGCTGGAAACTTAAACACCCAGGAGGCCTTAGCATGAGCATGAACGTTGGTATTATTGGTTGTGGCGATTTCTTACGCTGGCAGTCACCGAATCTCTTACGCAGTAAAAACATTACGATAAAAAAACTTTTTGATCCACGCAAAGAGCAAGCGCAACACTACGCCGAAAAACTGAACGGCATTGCCGTTGATTCTGCAGATAACATTTACGACGATGCTGAGATTGATTTAGTGCTCTTATTCGTGCCACCATGGGCGCGTTGTGAATCTCTGAGCAAAGCAGCCGCAGCTGGGAAACAAGTCCTAACCACCAAGCCACTGGCACCGAATGAGGACGACTGTGAAGCTATCATCGAGGCCTGCGCAAACATTAAGACTGGTGTCATTTACAATCGCACCGACAGCCCCTTTGTTGAAACAGCCCGTAACGTATTTCAAGAAGGCAGTATCGGCAAATTAGCGCTGCTCAAACAGGACTGGGTTCACCATTATCCCAAATGGAATAACTGGGCTACTGATCCCGAACGCAACGGTGGCCCATTTATGGATGCCATGATTCACAACCTGAACATCGCTCGTTATTTACTTGATGACGACATCAGCACCGGTTATTTCTCCAGCCAAAAGCATAGTCATCCAGAACTCGCCTGCGCAGACACTGAGTTCTTGAAAATTGATAGCGCACGCGGTGCCTCAGCACATCTCTTCATTACCTGGGCCGCCGACCTGCATTATCAAGGCACAAGCGGCAATGACCGTGAACACATTAATCAATTCTTTATGGTGACCGATCAAGGCTGGCACTGTACAGAAAGCACACAAAACGGCGTTGAAGGGATGCTCGCTCATAAGCATGGTCATGACGACGTCTTTTTTCCAAACCAAAAAACAGCAAGCATTTTCGACCAGTTCGTTGCGCATGTACAAGAAGGCGCCGCCTTCCCATCGGCACTACCAAGCATTAGCGAGGCCGCAGACGACATCGCATTAATCCGCCATGCCAATGCCTGTGCCAATCAATGCTTTGCGTGGTCTGGCCGTCAAACGGCCGTATCTGTTTAAGCAACAGCACAATTATAAACATAAAATACCGCGACAGGAAATTCCTGCCGCGGTATTTTTTTTCAATAAATAATCACTACACCAATGCAGTCGCAGGAACAGTTGCGGTCGCCTGTGCATTGGTCGCAAGGGTGCTAACGACAGCAAACTCACGGAAACCTATCATTCCATCGCAGAACACAAAACCAGCACCGCCATTAAGTAAACGCTTATCCTCGACAGAGAACAACTCCACATCATCACAATAGGCTGTGATCTGTTCGCCAACACAATCCAAGCGCAGCAAATGGAACTCGTCCACTTCCCATGCTGGGCTCTCACATTCAGCCAGCACATATTCTTGATAATATTGGCAGACCAATTTAAATCCCGTCATGGTTCTTTGGAGCGCAATGTAACGCTCGCGACCTTGATAATGCACCACTAAACCGCCGTAACTAGCGAGGTGAATATTCATACGCGCCGAACAACTATAATCAGTCCAGTCTGTTGTACCGGTGATTAAAACACCACGGCCTTCATCTTTGCCAATACGCATTTGTTTTTCAGCGTCGTCAGAGAATTTGCCACGCACCATGGTTTTATCAGAAACCCAACCCGGTATATCATCACCCGGAATCCAATCCTGCACCGCGACCTGTGGCGTCGCCACAAAATCAACAGCATCAATACTCAACAGCGCATCAACGCCACTTAGTTCAAAACCAAAATCCTTTATTTGTGCACTACCTGTATCAGGCAAGACAAACGTCAGTGTAAACGCCTCTCCTTGGCGCACGGCCTCCTGATAGACTAGCTGTTCCTGGTCGCCGTCATCATAACGAATAAACGCGTGCAGTTGCTGCACATCGCCCGTGACAAATCCCTGAGCAGTCATCGTATAACCACTATATAAGCGCGATGTGCCCATAAGCCCATAAT
>CBDUFM010000766.1:0-2126 GCA_965366325.1 uncultured bacterium | reverse complement strand
CCGAGGAAGTGGATCACGCTGGAACGGATGAATAGACGCGTTTGATGGATCAGGAAAACCTAGGCTGTGGCGTCATTGCTGGTATCGCTCTATTAAGCGCGGTTAACATCGTCTTTTGTGTATTGGCACATTTTTATCCGAGCCCATGTGCAGCATTGAGCGTGTGGACGGGAGCGCTGTTATGTGTGCTATCATTACTTGCCCATTTTTTCCTCAATGTAGATGATTTTCGCATTATTTTACGTGCTGCATTTGCTGTGAATGCAATCTGTCTCTGCGTGGTCTTGCCACTCTACAGCAGCGTCACTTAATCCTTGGGCGTTTGCACAGGCTCTTCTTCTTGGTGATAGTAAACCAATGAAATAGCAGCGCCAACAATGAGGACACAAGCCATAAAAAAGGATAGATGCGGAATCTCTGCATACATATACCAACCCATAATGCCGGCGAAAACAAACTGAGTCATGTTAATAACGCTGACCACTTGACCACGGAACCAGCGCATCGCTGCGTTTAATATGCTGTGGCCAAAAATGGTGGGGATGATGGCTAGTGCTGCAATGTAGAGCCATTCTTCGAGGGCATAAGATATGTTGGCCCAATCATCGACGAAGTAGGAGATGCAGAGACAAAGCATACCGGCAATTGCATAGACAGGTGTAACGTAAAGCCAAATGCTCGAGGCTTGTTTGTAAAGACGTGACAAGGCTAAGTAAACGGCAAAAGTCGTCATAGAGGCAAAGCAAATTAAATCACCGTAAAAAGATTCGAGACTCAGATGAAAATCCCCAGCGGCGATGATGCAGAGACCGAGAATGGCAACGCCAGTGCAAATAACTTCGTGGCGATTGGGCTTTTCTCGCAACAGAAAATATAAAACAAAGGGCATGCACAGGGGAACTATATTAACGATAAGTGTGGCATTGGCGACGCTGGTCATGCGTAGACCGAAAATCCAACTCATAAAATGGATGCTGAGCATTATTGCTGGAATCAAACTGTTTTTTAAGAGTTGAGTATGTTTAATCTGCTCTTGGCGTTTATAGATGCTGAGGTAGAGCGGGAGGAGTATTGCAGCGGCGGCCAAAAGTCGTGCTGCGCTGAGCATGATCGGTGGCCAGGAGCTTTCCTTCAAAAATATGATGGAGGTCGAGCAGGTGAAGACGCCAAACATGAGGATGAGAAAGCGCATAGCGGATCGCAACCTAGCTACTGCGTAGAACGGAACAAGAGGCACCGCCAGAAAAAGCACGGATCACCTTTTGACAATATCGCTCATAGGTGGCATGCTGTGCGCATGCTTCATTACCTTGGTTCGGGCGAACGTCGTTATCATTTGCGACCCTTAGTTCCAAATAAGCGTTATGTCTGGGAATTTCAGGCAGTGGTGCGTGGACGTATTGGACCGTTGTTTGAGAAGAAGGCAGCAAGCCTGCATGCGCAAACGCTGTGGGTTCACGGGCCGCAATGTAATCACGGCTGGGATGGTGATCCTAAAGAAGTTGCAGAGGTCTGTGTTTTTCAATTCGCAACCGTGCCGGCTCAGCTGCAGGATGCGATTGGTATTGATGAATATCGAGCGGTATCGTTAAGTGATGAAGAATGTGATTTGCTGCGTGAGCATGCGCGTTTAGCACGTGCGGAATTACTAGCACCGACGAGTCTTGCTTTATTACGCCACCAGCGATTACTCTTAGATTTGTCGTTAATGGTGCTTGGAAAAATGGATACCGCTGCCATTGATCCGGTGAGTTCCGCGCCGCGTCGTCAGGTTGATAGTGCCATGGCCTGGTTTCGCTCACATTTAGAGCAAGCACCGTCACAGGTCGAAGTGGCCGAAGCGATTAATTGTTCGCCGGCACATATGCGCCGTTTATTTCACCGTGTCCTTGGCGCTTCGCCACGCGACGTACTTGAGCAGATTCGATTTCAAGTTGCCTGCGAATTACTGAGCGACACGCGCTTAAGTCTCGAGGCCGTTGCAATGCAATGTGGACTTGGCAGTGCCAGCGCATTTAGTCGGGCCTTTTCCCATCGTTTTCAAATTACACCGAGTGCGTGGCGTGCAGCACAGGAAAATGTGCATTGGAATGACGGTAGCGGAAGGAAGTCGATCAATGTATAGG
>CBDUFM010000765.1:0-2132 GCA_965366325.1 uncultured bacterium | reverse complement strand
AGCTGAGCGAGGTCTTTCCAGGCACGGATGGCTTCGTCGCGTGGCAAATCAATGCAGAGGGTCGCTGCCAGTTGTTCGGCATCATGAGGGCTGGCCTCTGGCAACACGGGACCATTGAAGATCATTTTTTCACCGTCGTAGCCATTGTTGGGGCCTTCGGCGATGACGCCGGCAATATCAATACGTCGCCGTTCGAGGATTTGCAGGCACTGTTGTGGATAATCATCGCTGACACGGGCCCAGAGCTGGCATGGTACAATTGCAGCGGCAGCAATGGCCGCGTAGGCGCCAGCGCCACCAATGAGGCCATCATCGTTGGGGAAATCATCGAGGTGGCATGGTCCTGCAATAAGAAGGGCTTGGGTTGGCATATGCTTATGAAATCCAGGTCGTGTAAGAGTCTATGGGTTTGCGACTAATGATATTGGGATCGAGGCAACGATTGCCGAACCAGAGTGAGCCAACGAAATGCTCACGGTCAAGGTCGACACCAAGCCAGCGTTGGGTATCAGGGTGGCGCATGGCGGCACTCGAGCTCCAAAAACTGGCGAGTCCGCGTGCTTCGGCACCGAGTAATGCATTTTGTGCTGCGGCTGCACAAGCTGCATAATTTTCACGGTCTTTAAGTTCGTCATCATCTTTTTGGCTGGTCAGATGAATGATAAAGCCGATGTGGGCTAAATAGTGGCTGCGTAATTTTGCGAGCTTCTTTTCTTTGCCCGGTTCTGGCCAGCTTGCAATGTGCGGATTGGCTTCAAAAAAACTATCGAGACTTTTGATGCCTTCGCTGTTGAGGGCATAACAACGCCATGGTTCGGCTTGACGATGATGAGGTGCCCAGCGGATCAGGTCGAGAAGGCTGCGTTGAACGGATTCGCCTAAAGCAGTTTGCGAGCCGGCGTCGGTGGCAGCTGCGAAGGCTTTGTGTGTGCGGCGTGAGCGGATGACTTGGTCAATGTATTCATGAGCAACGGACATGGCCGCAGGATAGCTAGGCGCCATGCTGAGCAAGTAGGGCTCATTACCTATAAATTAGGAGGCCTCAGCGCTTAGATCCTCACTTTTGAGGCAGTGATAATCGAGGAGTTCAACTAACTGCTTCGCATCTGCTTTATTAAGACAGGCATCACCACCCACGGAAATGCATTTCTGTTTCATCTGTTCGTTAACCAGCGACGAAAAGAGAATGATCGGGATATTTTTGATCATTAATTGATTGCGTAAACGGTTGCATAGGGAGAGTCCATCCAAACAGGGCATTTCTATATCACTGATGATCGCTGTAATATAGTTATTCAGTGGTGTCTGTTCTTCTTGGGCTTTTTGATGGAGCATACTGATGGCATCCAATGCCGATTTGCCATCTTGGTATTCCGTAATGTTAATATAACCAATGCTTTTTAAATTACGGACTAGGTGCTCGCGGATGTAGGTGGAGTCTTCGGCTATAATAATTCTTGCGTGTTCACGTTCGGGGACATGACTGTTATGTGACTGTGATTCAACATCCATTTTATCAAGGCGGTCGAAGGTGGGAATTAAATGACCAAGGATGGATTCGAGGTCAAGAATCACAATGTCACGCCCTTCTACATTGATGGTACCAAGCACTGCGATTTGATCAGTGAGGGCGTAATTTGCGATGGGTGTTAGTTTATCCCAGGTACAACGATAAATGCGATTAACCGCTTCGAGTAGAAAGCCGGTTTTATTTTTATTAAATTCAGTAATGAGCACGACCTGCTGTGATCCGGATTCGCCGGCAACGGTGTCTGTATTGAAGAGATGCTTTTGCATATCAACTAAGAGGTGCATGTTTTTGCGGACAAGGTAGGAGCCACGAATGGCGTGTGGTTGCTCTGGGAGTTTGGTGACCAGCTCTTCACGGTACTGCACAATTTCTTGAATTTTTGCAACATTAATCCCGAAACTTTGGCCATGAACGTAGAATTCTAAAATTTCAACTTCATTGGTGCCCGACTCAAGCAAAATGCCTGCCTGTTGCTGCGTGGTCATACTGGTCTCCATGTCGCTTTCAGGTGTACACTGAATACTAGGTAGTGTACGTCAAAAAGAATCGAAGGGCAACTTTTGTTTGGACGCTGACGCTGTGCCCATTGATTAAGAGCGTA
>CBDUFM010000764.1:0-2139 GCA_965366325.1 uncultured bacterium | reverse complement strand
AATTTTTCGTAATGTTCGTCGTGATGCTTGAGTCGCTCGCTTGCTGGCAACAACTTTGGCGCCTGTCGCTCGAACTCCATGAAACCTGTTGGTTTTCCCATGGGGCACTTCCTTCTTAAAACTGCGTTAATCTAAATTAATTAAGCGCTACTATTCAACTTTAACTATAAACTATGGAAACTCTGTCCTACACTACGCATTACGCTAACGGCTGCGTTATGTAGCACTACCCTTTTCGCTATAGATATATTTTGGACGAATAATAGGTAAGCCCTTACCACCACGGGCAAGGTTACGCTCGTACAAAATTTGAATCGCGATACCGACGGCACGACTCATTCCAAATAATACGGTGTAATAATCTGGATCCTGCAATCCACAGGCGTGGAGCAGCGTACCTGAACCCAAATCAACATTCGGATACGGGCAAGAAATTTTAGGGTTTTCTTTCAAGATGCCTGGCACCACTTTACGCAGCGTTTGCACCATATGAAAGTTTTTGTCGTCTGGGCAAATAACATCACCAAGTGCACAGAAAACCGTCGCACGTGGGTCTTCCACACGCAAAACCGCGTGACCAAATCCAAAGATTAATTGTTTGTTATTCAAACGATCGCGAACCATTGCCTCGACAGTGCCTTCACTAATTTCACCACCAACAGCTGCGATACATTCTTCCACAAATTTCAAACACTCTTGATTGGCTTTACCGTGACGCGGACCAGCCAAAGAGGCCATCGCACCGACGATGCTTTCAAACATATCCGCCAAGCCAGACGCAACACATTTACCAGTAAAGGCCGATAGATTACCGCCACCATGGTCAAAATGCAAAACATCAAACACACGCATTAAATGGGTTAAGCGTTCTTGGTCCTCTTTGCTAATGTTAGGCACGCCCAACATATGCACAAAGTTTTCCATGTAGCCCAACTCTGGATTCGGCTCAATTGGGTCGCCCCAACCTTCACGAATACGAAATATCGCTGCGACTACGGTTGGAATTTTAGCGATTAAACGCAGCGCATCTTTACCGTAATCCTCGGTAACTTCCAACATACCCATTGCATTAATCGCATGCAAAAACCATTTCATTGGGTGACCGGATTTTGGTAGCGCTTTGAGCGTATCAAAAATGGCTTTGTCTACTTGCGCATTAGCGAGCAATTCTTTTTTAAAGCGACGCAATTCTTCTTCGTCAGGAAAGCGCTTATCTAATAATAAAAATATAACTTCTTCGGGATCTTTTTCTGACAGGTCAGCAATCGGATAATCAAGATAATGTAAGCCCTTTTCCGGATCAACTTTACTAGTCGTGCAGTAGCCAACCGGCACTGCGCGTAAACCAGTCTCTAGGTGTTTTTCCGTCAATTCGAATAAGACTTTATCTGACATCATGCCTCCATTTATTGCACCGCGCCGCCCTCTAATTTGAGGGTCTGGCATGATAATAAGCGCCCCTAAGCTGCAAGTGTGTGGTTTTTGCGCAAGCAATGCATGCAATTCAAACATAGTAAAAGCGCTAGCCATAGGCAGAGCGGCATCAGCTGCCTCTTGTATGCCTGACAGCTAGGGACAGCGTATCAACATGCTTCAGGCCAGCACCTATGCACGGACCTTTATCGCAGACTGGGAAATCAGTAGCTGTGCTGGCACGAACACGCTCGCTTACGAAGCCTGCGTCCATCAAAAAACAGCACTTAAACCCTATGATGTAGGATGGTTAGGTAAGATAGCTGCCACGCCGCAGCAACTCGGCCCGCTGGCCCTTACCAGCGCAGCGCAGCTATGGCAGCGTCAGGACCCAGACAGCATCCCCAACCTCCCCATCTGCTGCATCTCTAGCAGCAAGGGCAGCATAGAACAAGCCGTCCAAGGCCACCTACCCCTCACCCAAGCTTGGCCGTCAGCCATCGCCGGCCTCGTTTGTCAAAAACTTCAGATCCCTACTTATATAGGACACAGCTGCGCCGCCGCCTGTTCGACTGGGCTCTACACCCTCCTTGATGCCGCCGATTACCTTGAGGCAGGCCAAAGTAGCCTAGCACTCTGCGGGGCAGCTGATGCGTCGCTTGATCCATTATTACTCGCTGGCTACAAGAATTTGGGCGTGCTTGCGCAAGCAGCACCCGAGGCCTT
>CBDUFM010000763.1:0-2139 GCA_965366325.1 uncultured bacterium | reverse complement strand
ATTCTCAAGGCCTTCAGAGATATAAAAATGGCACATAACAATTCGCAGCACGCGAAAATTTCGCTCACTGTGTTCGCTCAATTTCGCGTGTGCTTCATCCGTTAGACCTCGAGGTTTACGCTCCATGGCAACTAATACAAAACCCTCAAACTCTTATGTACTCATCATTGGCCTCGACCCCTATCGAGTACCCGGCCCATGGGATCCAAAGCCGGTCGCAGATGCCATTCAAGTCGGGATGACGGAACTTGTGAGTCACGGCTTCCACGCCGAGAGTTGTTTGGTAAGTCTCGACGGCAGCGATACAGTAGAAGCTCGGATAACGTCAGCATTGCAGAGTGGACGCTGGGATTGCGTCATTGTTGGTGGTGGGATTCGGCATTCAGAGGAACAACTGGAGCTTTTTGAAACCGTCATAAACCTGGTCCGCTTACACGCTCCCCAAGCAGTGGTTGCCTTTAATCGCACCCCGCATGATTTAGCTGAGGCAGCAACCAGAGCTCTGCAGCTCAAGGTCTAACTCAGGCGTTAGGCGTCACAGATCATGACGGATATCAAGCAGTTCATATGCGATCTAAACAAAATTAAAGCGGCGGCTTAAAGCTGACGCGCCAAGGGAAACGAGCGCGCAGCTTAATAACTGAACGGCGGACTCCTGAATGATTCACTTAACTAAAACCTGACAAGGCCTGTTCTAAATCGTTAATTAAGTCGATTGTGTTCTCAATACCAGTCGAGTAGCGAATTAATCCCTCTGGGATGCCCATAGCAGCTCGTTGTTCAGGTGTGCATTCAACATGGCTCGTTGTTGCGGGAGGGCCGATCGTTGTTTCTACGGCACCTAAGTTTGCAGCAGCGTGTGCAAATCTCATTCGGGGAATGAACCGACGAACCGCATCAAAGCTATTCTCTCTAAGCATGAAGCTCAACATGCCTCCATACCCTCGCATTTGTTCACTGGCAATCTCGTGGCCGCTGTGTGAGGACAAGCCAGGATAGAAAACTTGTCCTATGGCTGGATGTCGTTCCAAAAATAAGGCGATTTTCATTGCACTCTCGTTTTGTCGTTGGATCCGCAGTTCAAGCGTTTTCATGCCACGCAACAACAGATAGGCAGCCATCGGATGGAGCGTCGCGCCATTGATCTCCCGATAATGGTAAATTTGATCAACAAGGTGTTTCTGGCCACAAATGACCCCACCAAGCGCATCTGCGTGTCCACCAAGAAACTTGGTCGCACTATGCAAAACAAGATCGGCGCCTAAACCAAGAGGGTTCTGGTTAATGGGCGTCGCAAACGTATTGTCGACGACAACCACTGCGTGGGCTTGATGTGCAGCATGTGCCAAAGTAGCGATGTTTAATACTTTTGTGGTTGGATTGGTTGGGCTTTCCAAATAGACCAAGTCGCAGCCTTTGGCGATCTCAGATTCAATCTGAGCGTGGTCGGTCGTGTCACACAAGGTCCCATCGATGTTAAAGCGCGGCAGAAATTCACTAAATAGGACGTTGGTGCCGCCGTAAGTATCCTTGACCGAGACGACCCGCTGACCGGGTGAGAGCAAAGCAAACAAAGTGCTGCTGATAATCCCCATGCCGGTAGAAGCACTTGTTGCCGCTTCCCCACCCTCTAATAATCGAACTTTTTCTTCAAATGCGGCAACAGTTGGGTTTGTATTGCGCCCATAAATGTGACCAGGCTTTTGACCCAGCGCAACTTGTAACCATTCATCTACGTCTTTGTAGCCAAAGCCTACGCTATGAACGACAGGCACTTGGGTTGCGCCTTGAATCAGAGACGATTCTTCTCCCGCCCAGATACATTGAGTTCCTTGTGATAGCTGATGATTAGACATGTTTCTCCTTTGCTGGGCTTACCCGATGAGCGTATAAAGAGACAGCAACAACGAAATGATGCACCACAAGATTGGCTCATGCGATGGGATGCCGCTGAGAGCTACTACCTAGTTTCCACTCATTTGCGAGAGCGTGCAGATGTCGTGGTGCGAGGTGAAAAATAAAAAGTTATCAAAGCCGCCGAACATAGCTTGCACCCGACACCCTAGCGGCACACGGACGAAGCTGGGTAAGGCGATTTGATAAATGACCCTGATCGTGAAAAGTCTCAACGGGTCATCC
>CBDUFM010000762.1:0-2140 GCA_965366325.1 uncultured bacterium | reverse complement strand
AAGGATAGTTTAGCGCAGCAGGAAGCGCTGGTTCAGGAACAGCAGGCAGAGGCCTTAAAAATTGCCAAAGAGCGTGATGAACAGAAGCATGCAGTTGAGCGTCTAGAAAAAGAATTAAGTGATGCAAATGAACGAGCAGCAAATAGCACTGCTGATGCCGAGCGCGTGCAAGCTGGCGCGAGTCAAGAATTAGAAAAATTAAAAGAACAACTGGAAGCGCAAGCCGAAGGTCGTCGCAATCGTGAAGCAACCTTCCATGGTGATAAACTGGCCTTGGAAAAATCGCTCGACGATATGAAAAAAGCGCACGATATTTTGCAAGAGCAATTCGAAGCCAATGAGCGCGAATATAAGTCCCTGCAACGTCAGGTGAATATTGAAAAACAAAATCGTCAGGTTACTGATTCTGATGCCACTAATCGCGTGCGTGAGGCCTTGGCTGAGGTTGAAAAATACCGCAGCGAGCGTGAACAGCAGGATTTATTGGTTTCTCAGGCTGATGAGCTGAAGAAAGAATCAGAGCGTCGTATAGCGGCCAATGAAGACGAAATGAATAAGATGCGCAGCGCACGTGATGCGATGCAGCGCCAAATGGCAGAGTCCCATCGTCAAACGCAGGCGCTTGAAGAAAAAATGAAGCAATTGCAGGCTGCGCATAAAGAAGATAAGGCCGCTGACGAACAATTGCGTGTCGCCGCAGAAAAAGAACGCCAAGATTTAGCTATACAGAAATCGGATTTAGAAAAGCAGCTGGCTGCTGAAGTTGATGCGGCGAAACAGATTCGTGCCGAACATGCGCAGCAGTCTGATTTAATGGGCAAAATGAAGGTCGAATATGATGACACCATTGTAAAAATGCGTCATCGTGAAGAAGAAGTCGAAAGTTTAAGCCGTCGTCTGGAGCGTGTACAAAAAGATATGTCAGCCATTGCTGGTGCGCGTGATGAGCTCGCAGATAAACTGGCTGCCACTACGTCGCGTGATGACCAGCAACAGCGTACGATTGCAAACCTTGAGCGTCAAATGCGCGCAGCTGAAGAACAGCATGCACGGCAGGTCGAGGAACTGCGCGGTTATTTAAGTGTTGCTCGTGAGCAAATTGTTGCGGCTAAACGTGACCTTGAAGAACATGATCAAACTGATCGCGAAATTATTCGTGAATTACTGGAGTCGGTGAAACGTCATGAAACAGGTGCGGGAACCCAGGCAGAGTAAACGTACGGGTCTGGGATCTGTGCTGATCAACGCATGAGATAAGAGAGAACAGATGCGCCAAGTCTTTATCGCTCAAATACATAATTTGCAGAATTTTAATCAGATGCAAAAGGAAGCTGCCGTTGATCTGCTGCTCTTGGTTATGTACGCCGACGGTGTCGTTGATCCGCAAGAGTTAGAATATATTGACCGCCTGTTAATTGACTCTAGCTGGGAAAGCAAAGCCAGCATGGAGGAATACTTTACGGCGATCAGGCCCAAGGTTCTAGAAGCTTTAGAGGATACCTATCATTTGGAGCGTTTTGTTGAGCACGCCAAATTGCAAATAGGTGATAAGCAAAAAATTCACAGTATTTACACGCTGTGCGCGACAATGGCCAATACCGATAAAAATGTTGATGAAAAAGAACTTGAGATCCTGAAAATATTAATGGATTCCTTGAGCTAGGAGCCATTGGCAATGGATGAGCAGCGGCGCGCTCAGCGTGAAAAAATCGAGGCCGAGGACAATACACCAGTGGGCTTAGACTTAGCGACGGCTGTTGCTGGGAAGCTGCGAGCTGGCGCCTCTATCCTTAATTGCCACCGCGATTACTGCGGACACGCCCTTGCCTATTTGAATAATGCCTATGCCATTTTAGAGATTCACGACGGCAATCTCGAATGGGGTGAAGTCATTGTTTCGTTTACGGAAGAGGCTGCCTTTATTGCCTTTCTTGCAAAGCAGACGGATAACACACTCAGCGGCTGCGATGCATCAGCGGGTGCACTCTATGCCCCAGATGCCTTCCGCCAAAATAACCAGCGCCTGACCCGTGGGCGGCTTCAACGTTTTGTGGTGGAATAGATGTGGAATCGCTTTTCTTGAAGCTGGGAGCGCGCTGTGATGCCTAATGGACGATATTTTTACGCTATAGCGGATAGG
>CBDUFM010000761.1:0-2145 GCA_965366325.1 uncultured bacterium | reverse complement strand
CTTGAAGTCCGAGGGCCACTATGCTTTATTCGGTAAATTAGGTGCGCGTCGTGAAGTGCCTGGCTGTAGTTTATGTATGGGCAACCAAGCGCGCGTACGTCCAAAAGCGGTCGTGTTTAGTACTTCTACTCGGAACTTTAATAACCGCATGGGTAAAGATGCACAGGTCTACTTGGGTAGTGCGGAGCTCGCATCATGCATTGCAATTTTAGGTAAAATACCGACGCCTGCAGAATACCAAGAAATCATGGCGAAATGTATTAATCCATTCGAATCAGATATTTATCGTTACATGGACTTCACGCAGATGAGTGCACGTGTAGAATCGTTTGCCGAGTCAGACTTAGCGGACTCTTACTACTAAACGATCTCAAACAAAGAAACCACCGCTTAAGGGCGGTGGTTTTTTTATTGGTATATGGAAATGAGCCGCAGAATAGCGCTATGAAGATTACACTCGCGTCGGCTATGGGAACCTGCTTTGGGGTGCAAGATGCGATTGATTTGGCATTGGATCCTAAATATCGTGATCAATTAACCGTTGTTGGCCAACTCGTGCATAATCCACAAACGGTGGCTCGCTTAGAAGCCAATGGCGTGCGTATTATTGAACGCGAGCAAGTGGATGAAATTGATACGCCGCATGTGATGATTACAGCGCATGGCGCGGCGGCATCGACTAAATTAGAGCTCGAGCAAAAGGGTTTTCACGTACTAGATGCTAGTTGTCCGTTGGTTATACGACTTCATAAATTGGCGCTATTCCTGGAGCGTAAGGGATATTTTCCGGTCATCGTCGGTCAACGTGATCACGTAGAGGTGAAGGGGGTCGTCGGTGATTTGATGGCGAGCGCTGTTATCGGTGATGAGTCTGATTTTCATTTATTGGATGGCCACAAGCGTATTGGTGTGGTCAGTCAAACCACCAATCGCCTAGAACGCGTTAATGAAATAATAGAAGGCATTCGTGCGTTACCTGCGGTCGAAGATCTTCGTTTTATTGATACGATTTGTCAGCCGGTGAAAGATCGTCAACAAGCCATCTTCGATTTAATTCAATCGGAAATAGATTTAGGGATTGTTGTTGGTGGTAAAAATTCCTCAAACACGCGTAAATTATATGACGTAATTCGCGACCATGGCATCGATGCACATCACATTAGTTCAAGCGATGAAATAGATCGTGACTGGTTGCTTGGCAAGCAACACGTTGGCATTACCGCTGGTACCAGTACACCACAAGATGTTATCGAGGCTGTCTACGACACGATTAGGGCCGCAGGCTAAATCAGGCGTGCTAACGCGAGCGCTTAAACGACGAGCTTATGCTGCCTCCTTCTGGTTTTTGTGTTCATAAACAAGTCTTTAGTCAGCAGCAGTGTCAGGAGATACGGCAGGCGCTCGCTGCAGATGTGACCGATTATAAAATACGCGATGTTCTGGTTAAAAAACCCGCAGTCCTTAATCTACTGCGCCAGGACAAATTTATCGATTTGTTGTCGCCTTTAGCAATTGTGCGGAGCGTGTTTTTTCAAAAACCAGCAACTGCTAATTGGCGCGTGCCATGGCATCAAGATGTACTCATACAAGTGAAAAGCCCAATAACAGATAGCGAATTTACGGCTTGGAGTCAAAAAGAGCGTGTCTGGCATGTACAACCGCCATTGGCCTGTATGCAGGCCATGCTGTCTTTTCGTATACATTTAACGCGTTGTCATGCACAGGATGGCGCACTGCGTGTTCTGCCAGGCTCACATACTGATGGCTACCGTGACTTTGCTGGGTTGGGTGATTTTGCTGAAGCGGGGTCTGAAATTATTGCCTGTGATGCTGGCGATGTCTTAGTTTTTTCGCCGTTGTTAGTGCATTCCTCGCTGCCTGTGCTCGGGGACGAAGCACGCGCTGTATTGCATCTAGAGGCTACTCAGCAACAGCTTGCGCACGGCCTGCAGTGGTACAGCCAACAAGTCTTATAGCGACTTAGGACGTACCAGTTGCAATCGCAATAAATTGATGGGGTTTTGTTACAGTCAATCGAAGTGTCGTAGCGCTGTCGTAGCGCTGTCGTACCGCTGTAGTGCTGCAGTAGTGTTGTTGTAGTGTTGTTGTAGGAGAACAGAGCGGATTGTTTTTTGGCAATACCTA
>CBDUFM010000760.1:0-2149 GCA_965366325.1 uncultured bacterium | reverse complement strand
GTGGTAGCCCAGCAGATGCAAACAGTGTGCTTAGTTTTATGCTAAGCAGTCCGACGCTTGCGGTGCAATGTGTGGTAGACCAAACGGCTGCGACAGCACGACTGACGCACATGTATGCACTACCGTCTTTGACTGCGGCTGATGCCGAAACCTGTGCACAGGCTATTGCGATTGAATTGGGCGGCACTTTAGATGCGGAAAGTATTTATGAGGATCCTGATTATCATTTAATCAGTTTCACGGTTGAATCGGTGTGGTTTGAGGCGCAGGTGCAAGTATTCACCGATTTAAATCACTACCATGTAGCCTACAAAGAAATTCCACTAGTTGGCGCACTCATTAATTTGCATCGTGGCCAGCATAGCAATGCCTTGCAAACACTGCTGAGTGATCTAACCGCAATTGCACTTGTATTTGTGGTGCTCAGTGGTGTTGTAATGGGTGTGCAGATGAAGCGCCGTCGTCGTATGACGTATATTGCGCTTGGCGTATCAGTTGTGCTGTGTCTTGTCATGCTTATTGGGCGTTAGGCTTTAATCAATTTCGAGCATATTGAGGACGATGCCAACGAGCGATTTGTTTGCTTGGTCCTTGGTCATGAAAAAATCAATGCCTATGGATTTTGCATCTAGATAGGCGAGCGGATTATCTTGTGTTGCGAGAAATATCACAGGTGTATTGCGGGTAGGCGATTTTGATTTGACCTCTTTGGCAAATGAAAAACCATCGAGCCCCGGTGTGTTTTCGTCGCATATAACAGCATCGTAATGATGTGCATGGAGATAGCGCAAGGCATCCCGTCCATTGTCGATGCACGTAACATGGTGTTCAAAGTGTTGAAATATTTCAGTAACGAAGAGCTGAAAACTTGGGTCAGGGTCTATATGAAGAAGCGAGAGGCGTTTTTCAGGCGTATGCGTATTGCGTGATTTTGGGCTGAGCAGGGAGAGCTCCTGCGTACACGAAAATTCATCATTGTTGCGCACGTTGAGGACAGTGTCTAGACCTAGGCAGTGAAATATTTCTCCGATGTAGGAATTAGCATTAATTAAGGAAAGGCTGCCACCGCTGTCATTTAATTTTCGTTGAATGAGTAAGAGGTGACCAATTTCTATAGAGCTTAAATAATCTAGTGCGGTCAAATCAAAGCACAGCTGGATAGCTTGATCCCATTTTAATTTTGGTAAAATACCTAGCATGCCATCGATAATAATGCTTTTCATATTCACGATGCGAAAAGAGTGATCTTCGTGAATGGTATAATCTTGTAAAACCGTTCGCGGGCTGATCGGGGGCATTGCATCCATTATAGAACTCATGGCTGGCCTTTCATATTTGCGAACATGGTCAATTTATCGATTCGGATTCAGAAAACGGTCGGTATCAGTGATGCCGTGTTTTTCTTTGGCGGTATTGGCGTGAATAAAGAGAATAGCATCAAAGCGATTGCGAAAACAAGCGATGGGCACTTGTTCCTTGCCTTTCTTGTGAACCACAGCGAACTCAAAGCCAGCTGCTTTTAACTCATCGGATATTTGTGTAGTTACTATCATGTTCCTCATCGAGGACGCTCCTTTCTCTAGTATACATGATTGCATTTAGGATGCCAATGTAAACAAGAAGGTATTCTTAAGGGCTTTGGTACAAGATGCTTATGACGATATGCCGTTGCGCGCATAAAACCTAAAAACTGTAGTGTTATGAGCACTTTTTTTAGGGGTGTTGTCTAATTATTGCACTTGCTTGTGCCTGATCTGATACGATTGCCTTGCGAGGGCTCCATTGGGGCTATTTAGCTCATTCGATTGCATCAGGCTGTTCAAGGCGTGCAGAAAAAGAACGTGGTGCTTATGCACAACTATTGTTGCATTATTAGCAGTTAAGCGAGGAATTGATGGCGTCGCCTCTCAACAAATGACTGCTTGGAGTTGAAAGCGGAGAGCTGGCTTAATACTTGTGGCCTTGGAGAAGCCATGCGTTTATCTATTTGTTTGACGAGCTGTTTGTTTATTGCCGTTCTGGTAGTGGGAGCCTGTGGCAAGCGTGAATTACATATGCATGAAAAAGAATATGAATTCCTGCAAGAGATCGAAGCTGAAAAATTGACTATTCTTAAAACGAAAGCCGCAAATCTTGCGGTTCGTTATGC
>CBDUFM010000759.1:0-2153 GCA_965366325.1 uncultured bacterium | reverse complement strand
GCCGCTGGGCATCTTAGTCACTTGCTTGACGGCGTCGCTAACTGCTGCGGAGCCAGTGCTTGATCCTGATAATAATGGTCTCTATGACGACACTGAGCGCGCTGCGCTATTGGCGCACTTGAAAAAAATATCACCGAGCCTCAAGAGTGATTATGATGTTAATGGTGATGGCAAGGTGAGCATTCAGGAGCAGACAGCGGGCACGCATCCTGTATCTCAGCTCATGTCTATAGATGAAATGCGAAATAGTTCTGTCGTTGTTCCATGGTCAATAGATATTTTCTCGGAGTGGATTACTTCTGCCTATCTACAGGAGGATGCTGCTGAGGGAGAACTCGAACAGCTGCATGTGCGGGGCACAATTAAAGTTGCTGGTGCGCAAGAAGATAAGGCCTTGCGTGCAAAAAAGATTGAAGCGAAAAGTGGTGTGGCATTTGCGGAAAACTCTGGACAGCACTATGTCGTACCGGGTGTGCGTTCTGCACGCTGGAGTTATCGTTGGTGTATATTCACCTTTCGTATTGACGCGCAGAGCGGTCTTTCAGATGAAACTGTTCTGGTTGATGTGAATAGCGGTAAGGGGCAAGGTCGTTCAACGCCTAAGATTTGGTTTCATAAAAAAGATGGATTACATGTGCAATACATGGGTTTCAATAAGCATGGCAATGATCAACGCTTAATGAAAAGTACTGATGTCGTTGCTGATGGTAAGACATGGAATGTATTGGTCTGTGGGATACGGCAGGGGCGCATGTTTGCAGCGCTAAATGGCACTGTCTTGTCAACTGAAGGAACACAGCCGGGTCGTTATGCATGTGATCAAGTTCTGGCTAAATCGGTATCCTATATAGGAGATCGTCGTAAAGAAAATATGGCTTGGGCTATTGATGCATTGGTCTTTGGTATTACGGAGCCATCAGAGGCGCAGGTCAGAAAGATGTCTGGATGGGGTGCGCACCGATTGGGGATACAGGCTTTGCTGCCCAAAACGCATCCGTATAGCGTGAGGCGTCCACAGTTGGATACTGAGGATTTTCCGTATCGCTATCTGCATGATGATGAAAAATGGACTGCGTGGGGAGAGCCTGTTAGAAATGCAGCGTCAACGAGAGTTAACGCAGGTGGAGAGCGCTTAGCCCCCGTAGGATTTGAGCGCGTATTTCATGATGATTTTCGTAGCATGCGCATCGAGCATAGTACCAGTGGTCTTGGTGATCTGTGGATGTCGCCTGGTTTTAATACGGCTGTTGGTGCATCAATCCCATTGGCTAAACCACGACAAGAACCGAATGTGTATGCTCATGATAAGGAAAATAAAAAACAAACACTCTCGTTGGCGAAAAAGGGTAAGCGATGGTCGGCAAGTGCTTTTTATTCTATTAATGATATGGGCCAAGGTTATACGTGGTCTGGTCCTAAGATTTTTCGCACGCGTTGTTTTTTCCCAAAAGTAGCGCAGAAGGACTTGGCAGGTGGCTTATTCCCTGCGTTCTGGTCTTATGATCCACACACCTTGTTCTGGCGTACTTGTAACCGTATTGAGGTTGATTGGTTTGAATTTGATGGGTTAAATGGGAAATGGTATAACGGACTTGCTTCTCACGTACATTATCCGGCTTTGAAAAATGAATTCGTGAAACGTAATGAGCGCTACAAAAGCTATAAAGTCTACAGCAGCGAGTTGAGCGAAGAAAAGGGCAAGATACCAGGTGGTTTATACTTTTGGGATGGTCACTATCATACCTGGGAATTTGTAGTCGATACTGATATGACCTATGTAAATGTTACGATTAAAGATGAGCATGGTAATGATAAATGGGTGGAAGTGTGCCGCACTAAAACAGCGGCAACCTATTTAGAGTGCTTGGATATTCAATATGACTACGCGTTGAAAAGCAATCATGGCATACCGAAGGAGCGGCAGGACTTTATTGTTGATTGGGTTGAGGTATTTCAAAAAACAGAACAGATTAACAGCTATGCTGCACCGTTTACGGCTAGGCCGACGCTTTCAGGTGATACGCATGTCGGTGCGGAGATACGCTGTCATGCGCACCTTGAGGGTATAACAGATATTCGCTACTATTGGTTTGCTGATGAGTATCCAATAACTTATGGTGCTAGTGCTGTGCATGTCGTGCGCGCAGAAGATG
>CBDUFM010000758.1:0-2155 GCA_965366325.1 uncultured bacterium | reverse complement strand
ATCATGGCCTTTGACCCATTGCCAGCTGACGTGGTGAATGCTGAGTGCTTCATCAAGTCGTTTGAGGAGGTCGACGTTTTTTAGTTCGCCACCTTTTTTCTTCCAGCCTTTTGCTTTCCAGCCGGCCATCCACTGGCTGCAGCAATCAATGAGGTATTTGCTGTCGGTGAAGATTTGAATATCCGTGCCCGTGTTTTTGAGGCAGCGCATGGCTTCAATGGCTGCGGTCATTTCCATGCGATTATTGGTCGTTTCTGCTTCTCCTCCAGCTGCTTGTAGGGCATTGCCAGTGCTAGGATCAATCAGCATATAGCCCCAGCCACCGATGCCTGGATTTCCGCGGCAGCCGCCGTCCGTATAACAAATAACCTTTTTCATGGCTGCAGCCTAGACGGCGGCGACTCCGATGCAATTCAGAGCAGTCCTGCCACAGCGATCTTGCATCTGCTTTAGTTCTTGGTGCGATGTGTGGCGTGAGTGTTGCTGATAGACATTTTTATTTTTCCAATGCGACTGCGGCATCTGCGGTGGATGAGCAGGTGCATATTTCACGGATGGCATTTGAAGAATCAATGCGCGTCGGTGTTGTAGATCGACCGGGGACGGGCGATGTATTTATGTTGCTCGCACCGGCAGGCTGTGCAATTGGCGATCGCGCCGGTATTCATTGTTTGCAGCAGCCCGCATTTATTTATTGGCGTGAACAGCAGGCACATTATTACGGTGATCCAGATGCAGCGTGGTCGCATACGTGGCTACATCTCTGTGGGACGTATTTAAAACGCATGAATTTTGTGTGCCCGAGCAATACCTGTATACCCGTTGATGATGTCGCGCTCTTTGAGCGTAGTTATGCCATGATTTATGATGAGTTACAGCGGACGCGTCCTGATCTTAAAATAATCTGTAATATTATCGAACATATTTTATTGCGCGCAAAGCGCTGTCTGCAGGAGTCTGACGCTGGGGCCGCTGGTCTTGCTGAAATACCACCGGTATTTATTGGGATTAAACAATACATGGATAACAATTTCGCATTGCCATTAAGTTTAAAAGAGCTTGCGCAGCGCACGGCTTTATCGACCTCGCATTTTAGTAATCGCTTTAAGCACTATTATGCCTGCTCGCCTATCGATTATTTAATCCGTGTGCGTATGGAGCAGGCCAAGCATATGCTGAGTAATCGCAATCTGCGGATCAGCGAGGTCAGCCACTTGGTGGGCTATGAGGATGTCGCTTACTTCTCTCGCTTGCTCAAGCGTTATTTCGGATTGAACCCGCGCGACCTGCGTAAGCAGCTCTTGGCCGACTAGGGCCATCTTAGCTGGAAATGCCAGCGTTTTTTCAGTGTGTGGGAACTGACCTGAGGAGTTGTTGTTGACAATAACGGCAGAAAAATCAGTAAATCGGAGACCATCGCAACAGCTGGCGCCAATCTGCTCTGAGCAAGATGTTGCGCACGTTGTAAAAAACAACGCAATTATGTTCCTATATACCACTAATCAGGTGACAGGCGCTGCAATACGCCTCGTTTAGTATCTATGCTAAGAGGCTACCCTGATGCCTTGGATCCGCTCTAAGCGACAAGCGTCTAGTAAGTAGACGGCTGCAGTTTCTCTCGACAGAAATGGGCTTGTAGCAGCTCAAAATCGCCTTCATTTTGCCCGGCTTTTTGTTTGTCGGTGGGAGGGCTCGAGGGGTACACTCTAGGGTGAAAAACAACAGCACCTGCCCCCTTTCTTTGTTACCCATTTTACTCTGGGCGCTGGCCTTAAGTGGCTGTGGCGGGGGGTCTTCGACGGGTTCTAGTGCGGCCGCTGCTGACTCAGTTGCAGCAGCACCAGCAAGCATCGGTGGCGTATGGTGGGCAGTCGATGCAGCACCGGCCTATGCTTTAGCTATCGAGCAAATCGGAAGCAATTTGCAATTGGGTGATGAGTCTGCAAAGATTAATGGCCGTCAAATTACGATGACCTCTATTAACGGATCGGGATCAGTCTCAGCAGACGGTACGCAACTGGAATTAACCTGGCATTTTCCCGGCTACGGAACAGTGCAGACGCAGTATCACCGCGTTGCAGACGTGCTTGCTGCAGCCAGCAGCGCGACTATTCCGCATCATGAAAGTCTGGTCTTGAATGGCTCAATGGCCGTG
>CBDUFM010000757.1:0-2155 GCA_965366325.1 uncultured bacterium | reverse complement strand
CCATGGTGTTTGGTTAGCACTTCCAATGTTTGTTATTATCGCCTGTGGCGGTGGCTACCTTTATGATTGGTACGACAGCTCTTTGCATCTTTTTCATGTGCCGGGTGGTACAAAAGAGATGCTGGTCGATAAATGGCGTTTTATCATTATGAATCTTGTATTCTTTGGCTTATTTATCTTCTTCCAGATTAAATTAGTTTATAAAAACAGTGTCGACCAAGATGCCGGCAAAGACACCGTTGCTTCGCATAAAAAATGGAGCGTGCTGTTTCTGTTATTCTTCGCTCCATGTTTTACGATCATGGTATGGGACCTTATTCTTTCTTTGCATGTGAACTGGTTTTCTACGAGGTGGGGTGTGTATTGCTTTGCCTCTGCCGTACAAACCTTCCTCTGCGTTCTGATTCTCCTATCCTTGTGGCTGCGTCGTGGTCCGATGAAGCAGCATATCGGCAAGCATATCTTGCATGACCTCGGTACGTGGATGGTCGGATGGTCTTGTTTCTGCGCCTACATTGGATTTAGCCAATATATGTTGATCTACTATTCTAACTTGGATGAAGAAACGTTCTGGTATGTCATGCGTACGCAGAACGGTTACGGTGTTCAATATAGCATTGAAGCCTTTATTCGTTGGCCATTGATCTTTTTGGGCCTGATGAGCCAATCAGTGCGTGCTCGTCCAGCGGCATTGGTCTTCTTCTGCTCAATGGCATTGGTCGGTAACTGGCTTGATTGGAACTGGTTAATTTTACCAGCATTCAATGTTAATAATTATGCGTGCCCTTTCTCTCCTGATGTGCTGTTTGTCGGTGCTGGCTGCTTTGGTGGCTTGATGCTC
Organism: uncultured bacterium; assembly: GCA_965366325.1. GTDB lineage: Bacteria > Planctomycetota > UBA11346 > UBA11346 > UBA11346 > JANQLF01. The sequence goes on along the minus strand of CBDUFM010000757.1, from coordinate 1,314 downwards.
TTGGCATTAGCCTTCTGGAAAAAACATGGCTTGATACCTAAGGGTGATCCTCGCTTATTACGTTCTATTAATGCGGAGCACTTACACTGATGTCTGCACATGAAAGCAAACCAGAAGTAACTAATCCAGTCTTATGGACTGTTGCTCTCTTAATTTTCACAATCGGTATAGCCTGTTGGTTTGGATATTGGTTGGGCAAAGGTAAAACGCATGGTCTCAGCAACCCACATCCAGCGAAGGCTGATGGTGTTGTGAAGGGTGTCCCAGATCATGCTGCCTATATTAAAGATCTGAGTCCAGAAGTGCTGGCTCGTGGTAAAGAGAAGTACATGGCCAACTGTGTTGCCTGCCACGGTCCCAAGGGCGTGCCTGTCATTCCTAGCGCTCGTAATTTTACGACCGAAGCTTTTAAAAATGACGTTCATGGTGCCAAGGCACACCCATGGTCAATGTTCGACACTTTAACCAATGGCTACAACGGTGGTGCGATGCCGCCACAAGGGCATATCTCTGAAGAAGACCGTTATGCCATCGTGCATTTTGTCCGTGAAACATTTGTTAAAGAAGCAAATCCATCACAATATGTGAGCATCGAAGAAGCGTTAAGCGCTGAATTTCCTGCACCAGCAGTTGCTAGCGGCGAGGCTGGTCCAACTGGCCCACATCCACGTAGCTTACCGGTTACGATTCCTGTGTATGCCGTGCTAGAGCAGACAAGCGAGAAAACGGCTGACACATATGCAGCATCTGCAAAATTCTTAAACACGGTTCAGGATTCAGTCATAGATGTGTCTTTACGTTCTGCGTTGGTTTCGGTTAAACGTTTTGCCGGAACGCAGCTTGGTGCATCGATCGTTGAACAAGTTAAACTTGGTAGTGAAGATACATTGATTGCCTTATTATTGAAGCCAGAGGTGGCAGCACTTGAACCCGTCTTTGGTACCTTATCAAAAACTGAATTTCATCATCTTTATACTGCTTTGGCCACTGGCCGCAGCAAATAGGTGGGAGTAAGCTAATGCGCCACTTTTTGGCCCTTCTCCTTTTGGGAGCATGTTTCTGTGTGATATCTGCTGAAGAAGCAGCTACGACAGCAGCAGTCACTGAAAGCGTTTCAGAAATTGTAAAAACTGACGCGCAAACCATGGTTGATATACTCAACCCTTCGCAGCGCGTTGATATTCGCGATACCAACATGTTGTGGGGTGACCCAGTTTCGACAATTGGTAAGCGCATTCAGGATGTGACTTGGCTTGCGACCTTCATCTTTTTGCCATTCCTATTCATCCCACAAATTTTGTTGATTTACGTCAT
>CBDUFM010000756.1:0-2158 GCA_965366325.1 uncultured bacterium | reverse complement strand
TGTTGAGATTAACGAAGAAGATAAAACGATCACCTATGCCGAAGCAGGTAATAATATTAAGATCACCAAAACCACAAATCGGCTGTCCAATGTTGAGCCACGTATTTCTCCGTCTGAATTAGTAGTTGGTCGTGGAGCACAGCTATTAGAGGCGCATAAGTATGAAAAGCTGCACCTCGACGCACAGCGCGAGATCATGAAATTACTGAGTTGGGGCACTGAATCTGCGCAACTAAATTTCGGCGGTGAAGATGTCGATGCACCGATTAAAGAGTGTGCGGACCTTGCCGTGCAGGCAGCGTTACAGTATCCACACAATCAAAATATTTTAAACATCATGCTGAAAACCTTGACTGATTCAGGCGACGAGCGACTGAAACAGAGTGTGATTGATACCTTGAAAGTGGCGCCCAAATGGGATGAGGGCTACGAGGCGATAGCTGAGATTTTAGAGACTGAGGGTGACGATCAGAATCTTTTGTCATTCGTGCGCAAATGGGTTGATTTACATAAGGGCAGTGTCTCTGCAAACCAATGGGCTATGCGTATTGGTCTTTTGAATAATGACACGGATATGGCTAAAGAAGCGGCGCGCCGTTTGTGGTTGCGTAAGAAAGTACCAGCGGCTGGTGCAGAGCTTGCCAAAATCTTGTTAATGGAAAACAAAGGTGAAGAAGCGCTTGGTATAGCAAATGATGTGCTCGCCTTGGACGGTAGCTTTGTTGAGATGAAGATTATTGCAGGCTCAGCATTACTTGGCCAATCTAAATTTGATGAGGCTTTAGCCTTGTTGAATCAGGCGAAGAATTCGCCAGATGAAAAACTACAAGCCATGGCGAAACATAATCTCGGTGTGCTTAATTGGCTACGCGGTGACATGGCTGAGGCCAAGAAAATGTGGCGTGATCTTGATCATCCAGCAAGTAAATTGGCGCGCGCGATCGTGCAGCGTAAACCAATACAAGATCGTTCGGTGCTTGAGCATCCAGCCATGGCGATGATTGCAGGTGAGTTGAATGCCGCGCTAGCTCTTGAAGGCGAAAATGCGACTAAGGCTAAACAGAGCCTGCATCCAAATCGTTCGACGCGTCACACCTTTTTAGATCGTGTTGCGGATTTGATACAATCAAATTACAGCACCCAAGAAATAAAATTATTGAGTACTAATTCTGGTGACGAAGCCATTCTATGGCGTGCTTATGGATTTATTCGTCAGGGCCGCTATGCACAGGCAGAAGCAACCCTGCAGGGTTTGCCAAAGGAGCATGGCTATGCAGCCGTCTACCGCGTTTACTGTGCGGAGGGCTTGGGTGACGCAAAACGGGCTGAGGAATTGTTTGAAATGGCCAAAACTTCTCAAAATCCACCTGCAAACTATATGAGTGAGCTGGAAAGCCATTACCTCACTATGAAATCAAGTAAGGAACTTGAGAATTTTCAATGGCCAGAAGGCGACCGTTTAAAGACAGGATGGTTTAGTGAAGCTCCCAATACTGGCATACACATATTTGCCAGTGGTGAGTATCTTGCGTTTACGGGTGTGCAAAAAGAAACCAATGAAAGTCGCGCATGGCGTAAGCGTTCCAAAGAGCGCTTGCGTAAGATTCGCGCTAAAATGGACCCAACGCAAGGCTGGTCTGGTTTAGAGCTAATGGATGATAAATCGATAAATGGCATTTCGATTGCAATCGAGTTAATTAACAGCGAAAAGAAATATGTCTGGCGCCGCATGTCTGATGGTAAATGGGGCGATACCTGGAATACCGTTGGTGATGCCAAAGAAAACCAAATTACCCTTATGTTAGACGACAGCTTGATTGGTAATGAACAGATTCAGTTGCTTGATGCAAATGGCACCTTAGTGCCTTTGGCGAGTCTGTCTGATGTGCCAGGGATGCATATGCGCGTTGGGTTCTTTGTCTTAGCACCGAGCGATACCGAAGTGAATTTCAAGGTACGTGAATTGTTATTTGAAGTGCGCCCACAGGAATAGCGTGCAAAGGCGTGGCAATGTCTTTTGCGCCACTCCATTAGGTAATCCCTTGCCGCGCTCGGTCGGCAGGGTGCAGTTAAATGAAACGGATTAAATAAAGCATGCAGTGCGAATTTTACAATGGTGAACGACAAGCGTTAATTGATTGGTGTTGTGACGCCGCTG
>CBDUFM010000755.1:0-2159 GCA_965366325.1 uncultured bacterium | reverse complement strand
CGGTCATCGAAGCTGCAGGCGGTGAAGCAGTCCAAGATAATCATATCTACATAGCACCCGGTGGGTTCCACTTAAAACTTGTAGAAAAAGCAGGGAAACTCTTTACCGAACTCGATGATGGGCCACGCATACATTTCCAGCGTCCAGCCGTAGATGTCCTGTTTGACTCGGTTGCACGAGTGCATCGTGGACCCTGTGTCGCAGCCCTGCTAACTGGCATGGGTGCGGATGGCGCGGACGGCATGCAGAGTCTCTTTGCCACCAAGCGAACCCATTGTATTGCCCAAGATGAACAATCCTGCGTCGTCTATGGTATGCCGCGCGTCGCGGTCGAACGTCATGTCATTCACGAGGTTTTACCAATAGATGAAATTGGTGCAGCTATCGCCAAGCAACTAAGTGTCTCATAATCAAGCGAGAGAATTACACACTTGCCAGCTCCTTGGTTCTGGGTCATACTTCTTTACCTATACGAACAAAGGTAGGAACATAATGACTGATCAAGATACGAGTGCCGACTTTAACGAAGATGCATTAAGTGAAATTTTGGAAATTGATGTCGATACGTATGTTGAAATCATCGACTGTTTTATTGAAGATACACCAAAAATTCTCGAAACATTAAACAATGGTATACAGTCTGAAGATTGCACGGTGCTCCGTGAGCAAGCCCATAAATTAAAGGGCTCAAGTGCCACCATGGGCCTAAGTAAAGTAAGTCGCCTAGCGCTCAATCTAGAAACATTAGGCCGTGAAACAAAAACCGATGGTGCCGCCGCCTTATTTACCGAATTAGAAAGCGCTGTTACAGCAGCCTACACATGGCTGCTCGCCCTTAAAGCAAAAGCAGCATCCTAACAACTAGCCACGGCGCGTTCCTAAAACCAGGGCGCTACTCAAACATCATCAATACAAAAGCTAGCTCCATGTGTGGAACTAGCGTTTTTCGTATCTACTGGGAACGATTAACAGTTAAGCAAGATCAAGTGGGTAAGGCACCCCATAGCCAGCGTATAAAGCACGTTCAACATCCGCTGACCACGCATCATCCTGCTGAGCTAAAACTGCTGCAGCGGCCGTTAATGCCGTTTTACTGGCTGCATCTACTGCCGTTGCGGCTGCGGCTTCGAAAGCCTCTGCTGAAACAGTCAACCATGGTAGATCAGGCAATTCAGCAAATGTGAAGAAGGAACCGAAGGGCGCTTGTGACTCAACATCGTCCATCATCTCTAAGACATGGCGCAAGCCGACCACACCTCGAATCATCCAATCAAAATTAGTTGGTTTCGCTGCATGCAGAGCCATGTCATCCGCGTGTGGCTCTGAGGTGTTGGTCATCGACCACGGTACATTAGGACCGCAGATTTGATGGCGCGTCGTATAATGCGATAAACGTGAGCGCACGAAAATAGTAGTGGCCCCATCCACAAACAGCACTGCTGCACCACGCGCAAGCTGCTCTTCGACGGCGGTATATGCTGCCGCCGCAGTGTCGGCTGTACCGGCAATAAACACATCGTCATAACGCTCCGCTTGATCGAGCTGCGTCAGTTGGGTCGGTATGGCAAGGCTCGCTGCATCATGAACAACCTGTGTGCCCGCCGGCAAGGCGTTGAGATAGGCAGTTAAACGATCCTCTTGCCCAGCGAATCCAATAAAGCGGCAAACGCCGCCAGCCTTAACACCAAAACTGCGCTGGTGATCGTTTAAACCATCGCAGTGATGAGCCGAGCCAACCAGCGCTGCGGCTTCTGCTGCCGCATCAGTAAATGACGTGGCTGCGATAGGCATATGAAAACCAATTGCTGGATCACTGGCACCTGCATAATTATTAATATTACCGCCGTCTTCAATGATCGCCGTTGCTTGATCATATAAATCCTGAGAAGCAAAATTTGTCCATACAATATGTGGTCGACCGTGCTCAGTTAATTTTTCAACGATTTGTGGATCATTTCGATCTATGAGCACTATCTGCACACCACGCTCGCGCAATTGCTTAATTAATAAAAAGTCATTCATTTCTTCAAGCTTGCTACGTGAGCCCGTGATCAGGATTAGCTCTGGTAAATCTTTATCGTCAACCTCGGCAACGATGGTGACATTAATCATCGCCATACGTGCCGTACCACCTAAATACGCTAAACGCGCGCGCGGAG
>CBDUFM010000754.1:0-2161 GCA_965366325.1 uncultured bacterium | reverse complement strand
CCCAGTGCGGCACAGGCTAAACTGAGGGTGCCTAAGATGCCACCTGAAATGATTATTAACTCCAGAAAGAGTAGAAACGCAGCTACAGCTAAGAGGGCCACTGCAACAGCAAGTTGGAGACTGGTATTGCCGACTAATAGTTCTGTGGGAACTATTTCGGGCACTGTTCCTGACTGTACGGCAAGTTCGGCAAGAACGGAACGGTCCATTAGCTTTCCTCTGCTGCTTGTTGATCTGTTTGCGCTGATGCAGCGGCATCGCCGCTTGCTAGCGCAGGGTCGTCTAATTCTGCTTCAATCGCAGTCACTATAAAATCACCATATTGTTGATCAAGAATCCGCACAGGATGACCGGCTTCTATAAAGGTGCCGTGCTGTGCTTGGGCGCTATGTGCCATGCCACTTGCTAATTGTATCTGTCCACTTGGGCGCAGTTGTGTGAGCGCTGTTGCTGTACTGCCAATGACGGAGTTGTCTTCGGCCGCTTCACTGGTGCCTGAAATTTCACCTTTCATGGCAAAGCGTTGTAGCGCAGGAATTTTAGGGGCAGCAATTAATAATAAAATAAAGGCGACTATAATAACAAAAGATGTGAGGACGCTGCTCATGATTGCGCTGCTTAAATAGTCTGAGTAAAATGGGCTGTTGAAATCAAATTGGCTATTATCGGGCATGAAGCTAAGAAAAATACCGACAAAGGCTACAAGCGCGCCGACGATGGCGAGGGTGCCGCCACCAATCATAGTGAAGAGTTCCGTTGCTATGAGTAAAAGCCCGATGACTATTAACACTATTTCAAATGCATTGGCTAAATTTTGGTAATATTGGCAGATGAAATACAGGGTACCAGTCACGCAAGCGAGACCAGCAAATAGCCCGACGCCGGGTGACTTCATTTCGAGAACAATCAGAATGACTGTTAAGCTGAGTAAGAGTGGGGCCCAGGTCGATAGATAGCGCGAAATGTTTTCGGTATCGGTAGGTGTTAGATTTATGGCGGCACTTTGTTCAGCGCCAATGTGGGCATAGACCTCTGCCAAGTCGGCCACAACACCAGTCGCGATATTTAACGCAACGGCCTTGTCCGCATGCTGGGTGACAAAGCGATCTTCGCCTAGAATTTGAATAATCTGTTTCTCATTACCTTTTTCTATGTCGTCATGGTCCGCCAGATACAGTGGTAAGTTTTCTTCGATAACATATTTAATTCGCCCATCAGGATGACGAATTTGAAATAATTTTTGATTGCGGTCGGTCATTTTTTGTAGCCACGCTGCATCCCAACCGCGAATGGCACTGGCGTTATTAAGCTTGGAACGAATTAAGGTGACTGACTTTTCTGGCGCGTAGGCCATCTCGCCTTCGGCATTGACAAAAATGACGCCAATGTCGCCAATTAAAGATGGTGGTGTCATGTAGACTTCGTGATGACCATAAGCAATCAATGCTGCGGCACTGATTGCCTTCGCATCAATAAAGGCAATGGTTTTGGGATGCTCTGGGCCATTTAAATTTAAGAAGCTGTCAAGGATGATGAGGGCGGAATCAACGCGGCCGCCAAAGGAGTCAATATGCGTAATGATGTAATCAACCTTGCGGCTCACGGCATCATCAATGACTCGTTTGATGTATTGTGCTTGCCACTCGTCGATGCTTTCGCTGATATGAATAAACGCCACGCTAGGCGCTTGGTCATTCGTCTGCTTGTCATTGGCAAATGTGCTGTTGGTTTCGTCAGCTTCAACGGGTATGGCTGGCCCATCAGCTGCAAAGCTGGCCGGACTGCTAAGCAGACAGCACATGCAGAGGAAGAGTAGTTCACAGAGTCTAAGCATGGGCATGATCCTAAATTGAATGGGTAGCATGTGTGCTGCTTGTGAATAGTCCATAAAGGCATTGATGCAACAAGCCTAGCGTTCCGTTCATGGCGTCGCTCGCCTAAGTCAGATCTTGCCTGAAATTGATGCGTAGGTTACGCTGTTTATGGAGCACGTGTCGATGTGGCGTTGGATTATCAGTTCTCTCTTATTTTTCGCAGCAGTAGCTGTCATAGCCTTGGGCATCTATATCGAGCTTGAAGTGCAGTATGAAATAGGGAACTGGGAAGGTGCGGCGCATCAGTTTTACGGCGGCGAAATTCGCGAGTATCGTGAGCAGGTGTG
>CBDUFM010000753.1:0-2165 GCA_965366325.1 uncultured bacterium | reverse complement strand
ATTGTCACTAGGGTGATAGGTACGACCGACCCAACCACGAAAATGATCAATCCACGGTTTGCTCATAGATTTTTCCAGCTTACGGATGCGTTCGATGCTTGGTGTTTTGTCAACTGGCGCGAGCTTTTTAAGGAGCGCGGTTTGTAAAATTTCTTTTGTGTATTTTACGGACTTATCATTACCGCAATATGCCGGGCGAAAACTATTTGCTGCCGGCACTTCACTGAGACAAGTTAGGAATGCCGCAGAGCGTAAGGCGGGCAGGGCGCCGCCGTAGGCCATGTCTATTCTTGGGCAGCCAGGTTCTTTATCGGTTTTTGAATTCCATAGCCAGCTAACCGCAGAGATGAGGCTCTGGTCCGGTTTAAGGATGAGAGGATTGTCTGCAGAGAGTTCTTGGCCCTGTGGAAGTGCCGCATTTAATTCAATGCGGTAACCGCGCCCACGGACTTGGTAATTGCTGTCATAGCCCTGCGTCATGTTTGGCACGGGATTAATCATTGAGCCATTTTGCCCAGGTTTTATCGGATAGTCTTTGGTGTTGAGATCATTGCTTATGCTAATAACCGTGGCTGGACCAATGATCCAGTAATCACCATTAACGAATGTTCCTGTTTCTTATTCTTTATCAAAGGTCCAGGTGATGCCGTGTTGGGTAATGCTAGTTTCTTCTGCCAACGCCGGTATTGCAAACAGCAGGGCTAGGCAGCAGAAAATAAATAATTGTTTTAATTGCACGGTAGCGCTGCTTGTCATGGCTGTCTCCCAGGAGGAATATGAATGCGCATCCGCATTCATAGATGGGGAAATGCTGTGATCAGCCAATCTAAAGCAAGGGCATCTGGGGCCGAGGGCCTGCTGTGTGCTAGTATCTTTTGCAACAGGCGCTGTGCTGCATCTACTGTTCATCTATTCTGATCATATTGCTTGTTTGCATGGCTGTGCAGATAGCCTACACACAGATTCGTCTCTTGCGGCCTAGTCTGTGGCCGGGTTTGTAGCCACTTTGAGCAACGGAGAATGGACATGAAGAAACGCATTTTGGTGACAGGTGGTGCTGGATTTTTGGGATCGCATTTATGCGAGCGATTGGTGGCAGAGGAGCATGACGTTATATGTCTCGATAATTTTTTTACTGGGAGCAAGGAAAATGTAGATCATTTATTGGCCCATAAATATTTTGAAATTATCAGCCATGATGTTTGTGTGCCCTTGTCGATTGAGGTGGACCAAATTTACAACTTGGCCTGTCCGGCTAGTCCGATTCATTACCAACTTGATCCGGTGCAGACGACGAAAACAAATGTCATGGGCGCTATAAACATGTTGGAGCTAGCTGAGAAATGCGGTGCGCGTATTTTGCAGGCAAGTACCAGTGAGGTCTATGGCGACCCTGAAATACACCCGCAGCCAGAATCCTATCGCGGTAGTGTGAATCCCATTGGGATACGCGCCTGTTATGATGAGGGGAAGCGTTGTGCTGAAACGCTTTTCTTTGATTTCCATCGGCAGAAAGATATTGAAATTAAGGTGATGCGTATTTTTAATACGTATGGACCGCGCATGCATCCTCATGATGGTCGCGTGGTGAGTAATTTTATCATGCAGGCCTTGCGCGGTGAGGATATCACTATTTATGGTGACGGCATGCAGACGCGCAGCTTTTGTTATGTCGATGATTTAATTGATGGCATGGTGAAATTGATGGATAGCCCCGCGGATTTTACTGGTCCGGTCAATATCGGGAATGCCGAAGAATTTACCATGATCGATCTAGCTGACTTGGTGATTGGGTTAACTGGCTCAAGCAGCAAAAAGGTTTTTAAGCCACTGCCTCAGGACGATCCTCTGCAAAGAAAACCAGTGAATGACTTAGCCAAGCAGAAGCTGAACTGGGAACCACGGATAGCCTTACAGCAGGGTATTGTGCGCTGCATAGATTATTTTAAGCAACTGGGCGCTTAGCCTCCATTAAACAAGCCCGTTTACAGTTATCGTCACTGAGCTAAGCTAGCGCATGACTTTGAAATTCGTACAGATTACCGATACCCATATAGGTGCTACGGAAGACTATTATAACACACATGGTTTTCATTTGCAGCGCGGGTATCCGCATCGTATCGAAGCATTGGTGGGCGCACTCAATGCACTCCTAGAGCGCGAAG
>CBDUFM010000752.1:0-2174 GCA_965366325.1 uncultured bacterium | reverse complement strand
TCCATCATCTCCAACAAATATATCGACTGCCTGCAAACCTTGCTCAGTGACTGCACTGAGTGTGTTGAGGTCTAGGTGCTGGTGGGCAAGGGATATCTGAGGCATGGGTCTTCCTTTTTCGTTGCGATTGCTGATGGATATGATGCTTTCACATTTCACGGAGTCCATACAACAATGCACATGAGCACAGCAACGAATACCGCAGATACGATCACAAGCCAAATCCCTCCTTTACAGGTGGGGCCCTATACCTTCGCCAGCCGTCTCTTGGTGGGCACCGGTAAGTATCCGGATATGCCGTGCATGAAGCAGGCCTTGATCGAATCCGGCGCTGATGTGATTACGGTTGCTGTTCGTCGTGCGCAGTTGGACCAGCGCGGACGCGGTGATTCCCTGCTCGATCACATCGACAGCCATTACCAGTTGCTGCCGAATACTGCGGGCTGCTTTAATGCTGAGGATGCCCTGCGGACAGCGCGTTTGGGCCGCGAATTGGGCATATCTGACATGGTCAAACTGGAGGTACTAGCCGACACCAAGACCCTGCTTCCGCATCCCGTTCAGACCCTCGAAGCCTGTCGTATCCTAGCCGACGAGGGCTTTACCGTCTTGGTGTACACATCTGATGATCCCGTCTTAGCCAAAGAACTCGAGGGGGCTGGCGCTGCTGCCGTCATGCCTGCTGGTGCTCCAATAGGCTCCGGTTTAGGTGTCATTAATCGCAACAGCATGGAGATCATTCTGGAGCGGGCTGAAGTGCCGATCATCATTGATGCTGGTGTTGGTACAGCCTCAGATGTAGCTGTGGCCATGGAACTTGGTGCTGACGGTGTGCTGCTGAACACGGGTATTGCACATGCTAAAGATCCAATCGCGATGGCTCGTGCGATGCGCCACGGTTTAGAGGCTGGCTATTGGGCCGCGCAAGCAGGTCGGATTCCGAAGAAACGCTATGCCAATGCAAGCTCACCCATGGAAGGCCTGCTGCATACGAGCAGTGGTAAGCCTGAAGGCGTACCGGGCGAGTAATTCGCATCAAAGGAGCGTTTGCATATTGATCATCGTCGATGTGCACATACCGTTCCGCCCAATCGAAAAATGGCCTGTCGTCTAATGGTAGGACCCAAGATTCTGATTCTTGTTGTCGGGGTTCGAGTCCCTGCGGGCCAACCACTTAAAAGCGAACTTGCGTATGTAAGTTCGCTTTTTTATGACCTGAACGTCACAAGGCTGAGGGGTGCTTGCAGGATTACAAACGCAGGTTGTTTATAGATAATCACCCAATTTAAAATAGGTGGGTGTAAACTGCTCAAGTGCACGCAGGAAATAGCGTCCATAGGCCTTGGTTTTTATGCGGTGATCACATAAAATAATGGTGCCGGTATCTTGCTTGGTACGAATTAAGCGCCCCACGCCTTGCTTAAGGCGCAAAATTGCTTCAGGAACGGTGCGCTCCATAAATGGATTACCACCGTGGGCTTTGATATCGTTATGTCGCGCTTCTATCAAGGGGTGATTGGGAACCTCAAAGGGAATTTTGGTAATAATGACATTTTTTAGGGCATCACCACGCACATCAACGCCTTCCCAAAAGGAAGAGGTACCAAATAAGACGGCGTTGCCGGTCGCCTTAAATAATTCAATCATTTGACTACGCCCCATGCCACCACCATGGCGCAGCACAAATCTATTGGCGCGCTCCAGTCGTGGCGCAACTAAGTCATAAACGCGCTCTAATTGTCGGTAGGAGGTGAAAAGCACAAAGGTGCCGCCTTGTTCTGTTTCAAGAAAGTCACCCAACCACATGGCTAAGGCACGTTCGAAATCACCGCCATTGGGATCAAGGGGGGATTCATTAACCATTAAGCGCGCTTGTTTTTCAAAATCAAAGGGGCTATCCAGTCGTTTACTTAACGCCTCTTCTAGTCCAAGACGTTTACGTAAGAATAAGAAGCGTTCACTGTCCTCGGCAGCTAGGGTAGCTGAGGTGAGAACCACGGACTGAGAATCCGTGAACAGAATATTTTTTAATAATTCGCCGACAGCCAATGGATTGGCACTGAGCCCGGCACTACCGCGTCCACTTGGCAGCGTTGCGTAATAGACGTAGTGATCGAATTGCTGTTCTATGATTTGACGCATCGATCCGGAAAAACCATAAGCACGATCGGCCT
>CBDUFM010000751.1:0-2187 GCA_965366325.1 uncultured bacterium | reverse complement strand
ATAAACCACTGCAATCCACCATGATCAAAAAACAAGACATTGATTGCCCATGGGGTGATAGCCCTTTTGTTTGGCGTGGCCAAAGTCAAGACTGTCCTGCACTTGCTGCAGGGTTAATTAAACTGGGATTACATCAATATGATCGCCTTGGGGTCTGCTTAGAGAACTCGCCTGCCGTCCTAGCGCTGGTTCAAACTGCGGCTCGATTAGGAATCTGTCTGGTCTTTTTTAATCCGCGTCTCGATGCTGAACGCCTAGCAAGCGCCATTGACCATGCAGCGCTCACGCTGTGTTTCTGTGACCTGCCCTTGAACACAGACACCCCCTTAAAAAACAGCGGCTCCTTAGAAAGGATCCTAACAACCCAGCTTGAGCAGCCATTTAATTTTGCGCAGCACCCCCTCCCTCAATTAAATAAACCCTGCGTTGTACTTATGAGTTCTGGCAGCAGTGGTGAACATAAATTTATTCGCTTATCTTACGCTGCTATTTTACATGCGAGTGCTGCTGCGATTAGCGCGTTGCAACTCAGTGCTGCAGATTGTTGGTTAGCCTGCCTGCCATTTTATCACATCGGTGGCCTCAGCATTATTTACCGTGCCAGCATGGTCGGCGCAGACATACAGTGTTGTTCACATTTTGAAGAACAGGCGATCAATAGCTTACTTGACCAACAGCCGATAAGCGGCATGAGCTTAGTGCCCACTATGTTACACCGCTTATTACAACAGCGCAGCCAGCCGTGGCCTGCTTCGCTACGCTGCATCCTGATTGGCGGCGCCGCATGGCATCAAGCAGACTGCGAACGTGCACAGGCATTAGGCTGTGCACCCTTGCGCAGTTACGGCATGAGTGAATTTGCTAGCCAAGTAGCCACGCAAACTTTTTCTGACGCGCAGGCCCAGGTCCAGAATTGCGGTTCCTGTCTCAGCGACATTGCCTGCAAAATTAATGACGCGGGTATTTTGTGCCTACGTGGCCCACAGGCATTTTCCGGATACGAAATCAATGGCGTGCTCAGCGTCGAACACACAGCGGATACCTGGTTTGAAACTCAAGATCGTGCCCAACTCAACAGCAGCGGCCAACTTATTATTTTAGGCCGTAACGATGATATAATTATGCGTGGCGGTGAAAATATTTCTCTTCAAGATATTCAGCATCGCATCGATGCGCTCAACATTTGTGATGCGTCTTTTGTCTGCTGCTGCTCAGACCCTGAGTGGGGACAGGTGCCGGTGCTGGCCTACGTGGGAAGTAAAACGCCTGCACAAATGCAAGAGCTCCTTGAGCAACAAGTAAATGGACTGCAGCGTCCACAACAGATTAAACAACTCACTGCGCTTCCACTCCTAGCTAATGGCAAAGTTGACCGTTGCCAGATTGAAGAGCTCTTTACCTGATCTGACTTAGGTAGGCTGGATAGCAATTTCAATCAAGAAGCAGGATTCACCGTCAGATTCATTGGCTAGAAATTCACAGCAGACACCGGGCAAGTCATGCGGGTTGAACAGCTCTAGATCACCACCGGCCAGCAAAACTGTCGGGGTTGAAATATCAAATGAAAAGGTCGTCGTGTCAAAGCGGCGCTTAGCGCCACCGGCCACCATATTGGCCACTTCACCGATACCATCTTTGACCATCTCAACATCGCCCTCACATGGCTCACCGAGAATATTACCAACCAACTGTTCAGCGAGATGGAGCGGAAAGCTCACAGTACAGCTACCACAGACTCCATTCGACATACCAATAATTCCACAGATATCGCCGTACATCTTCTTATCTTGGCGCATGAAGATTTGCTTACGCTTTGGTTGCCAACCACCCATATCACGCAAACACTCTAAAGTCGCTTCAATAAATGGATTAAGTAGCTGAACGTCTATCTTCGGGGTAGGCACGTCATATATCCCATCATTCACCAAGAGTAGCACTACATGTAGCTGGTCGAGACCAGTGCAAGGGTAGATAAATAATGAATCATAAACAACGCATGCGCAAGTACGCATACAGACCTTGTACTAGAGGGCTAATTAATTAGCTCATAACTGGCTTGCAGTCTGCTAGGCCCCTCATAGCCTCCACCTGCTTGCCTTACTCCGAATCTCGGGGTATCATTACTTGTCTGGCACCCGCAGGGATAAATTTATGGTTCACCCAGCAGCACTGCATAACGAACGCAAC
>CBDUFM010000750.1:0-2195 GCA_965366325.1 uncultured bacterium | reverse complement strand
TTGGCTTGAACTGCCGCCAGTTCGCCAAGACCAACAATAGATTTTATCTGTGCCGCCATCCCAGGCTGCGTGACAATCAGTTCTGGATTCAGTTGGATAAGCTGCTCAATGCTAAATTGCGGCCACGCACTACTCCAGGTCCAAGGAACATCGTCTGTTACATCATCTAATCCAGCAGCCACTAAAACATCATGATAACTCGTACCCGCAGTGCCGCCGTAACATTGATCTTCATAGACACTAACATACAGCGCCTTTTTCCTATCAGCAGGTTTTACGTCATGCGCCAGCGCTGTCATTTTCTTATTAAAATTGGCCAATAAAGCGTCTCCTGCTACAGCAGCTGAACAAAGATAAGCAATTTGCCGTGCATAATGATTAAACGAATCCAAACCACTCATATCGCCAATATTAAAAACCGTCAAACCAGCCTCACGTAAACGATTAACCACGCTATAATCTCCGCCAGCACTCGGCATGATAATTAAATCACCGTGCGCACTAAGCAGGCCTTCAACATCCTTACCATCACCAAAATGCAATTTACCCTGCAGCTGCGCCGCATAAGGTTTTCCTTTACTGTAACTACAATAGGCCAAAATGCGTTCAGGACCAAGTATGGCGAGCAACCACGCATCAGCACTAATTGATAAACTGATAATACGTCCATAGACTTTTATCGGCACCAATACACCACCACCATCGCGTACACAGCGCTCACCCTGCTCATTCAATTCAACCAGCGATTGTAATGCTTGGGCATTGTTTACTTGCGCTGGTTTACCTTGCGTAGCGGGCGCAGACGCTAAGTCGCAGTCTGCTTGTCTAGCAAAAAAAATATAAGCAGTTATTAATGCTGCCAAAAACAGACAGACATTTATTACTAGCGTTTTATTGGGCATACTGAATAAAGCTCCCTATCGATGACGCCGAAAATGGACGCCAGGCCTTAAACAAGCCGATCTCAGTTTGAGGCGGACTCTTCTTCGGCAGCGAAATAGTACTGCTCGCGGCGTTTAATGCTGACACCGTAAACGTCTTGTACAATCCCGGATTCAATGAGCGCATCCATAGATTGCTGAGGATACACGATGTCCTTACCCATGACGAGGATCTGCTCTGCACAGGCATCCACATCGCGTACATCGTGCAGGACCAATAAGACCGTTTTCCCCGCAGCCTGTAGCGCCAACAAGGTCTGCTGCAATCGTAGAATATGATGCATATCCAGATGTGCCGTCGGTTCATCTAACACGATAAGTGGTGCATGACTGGCCACTGCTCGCGCCAAGAGCACGCGGCGCTGCTCACCACCGGATAATTGATTAAATGGCTGATCACGCAAATCGCATAATTCAAACTGAGCCAGCGTCTCTTCCACCACCGCCACATCAGCTGCGGCCAAGCGTCCACTACCCGCATGTGCAAAACGCCCCCAGCCCACCACATCTGCGACCGGCACAGGAAATTGCAACTGACTTTGTTGCGGCACATAGGCAATCAGCTTTGCCCGCTGTAATTCATCCAAGGCCCGCACTTCATGACCCATAATTTGAATTGAACCCGTTGTATATGGTAGCAAACCCAAAATAGTGCGCAGCAAGGTAGATTTACCAACACCGTTAGGACCAATAATTGCCGTGCGCGAAGCGGCATCCAAAGACAAGGATACATCGCGCTGCAATAGGCGCTGAGCAACCCCAAAACTGAGGCCTTCAATTTTTAACACGGGAAGCGCTGCGCTGCTCGTCATTGGTAATACGCTCGCGACTGTTTAATCAATAGCACAATAAACAACGGCGCACCTATTAATCCCGTCACCACCCCCAATGGAATAACGCCCGTGCTAGGAACTATGCGCGTGAGAACATCACAGGCCACCACAAAGGCAGCACCAGCGATTGCAGCAGCAGGCACTAAGACGCGATGATCACAACGACAACGATCACGCAACATATTGGGAATAATCAAGCCAACAAATAAAACCCCACCGCCTATCGATACCGCCATGGCCGATAACAGTGCAGCCCATACTAAACACCACCAACGTACACGCTTAACCGAAACGCCCAAACTCGCCGCCTCATCTTCACCAGCCAATAATACATTTAATGCCGATGACCAATAACACGCCGCTGCAATACCGGCCGCGATAAAGGGACCGGCAAAAAGAACATGGCGCCAGGCTTTTCCTT
>CBDUFM010000749.1:0-2198 GCA_965366325.1 uncultured bacterium | reverse complement strand
ACAAAAAGCGCCGCCACCAAACGTCAATAAACGACCAATGGAAGATATGGCAGAGACCGATGCCAATCTACGCCGTTACCGTCAGGGCAAAAAAGGCGGTGCCTTTAAAATGATTTTTGCAATCATTATTACCATTGCGGTTTTATTGGGCATCCTCTATGGATTAATGGTCACCGTTCCAGCTGTAAACGAAGCCATCCGCCCATTATTACCACCCAATCTGCAATCGCACTTTGCCGACGCAATTGGTGAAGACGTCAGTGATAAACTCATCACACCGGCGCCTGAAGCAAAAGCCCCTGAAACAGCGACAGAAACCAGTCCTAAACCTGAGGTAAAAGCAGCCGCACCAGCAGGAGACACCAATGAGTGATGAAGTCTCCGCTAATGAAGCATTACGCTATCGCCGCCTCTCCTTTTATGCGGAAGACGTCGAACGCTTTAACGAAGTACTTGCGAACTATTTACGCAAAGCAAATGCCTCCTGTGCTCTGCTCATCGATAAAGAAGGACACACGGTCGCCAAACAAGGATTCCTTGACAAGCTCGATACGCAAAGCTTGGCAGCCTTAGTCGCCGGTAGTTTTGCCAGTACTAGACAAGTTGCGAAAATTCTTGGCGAGCCGGAATTTAACGTTCTCTATCACCAAGGCAGCACCCAAAATATCCATATCACCCTTGTTGGTGAGCGCACGCTACAAGTATCGGTCTTTAATAAAAACGTTAAAACCGGAATGATTCAGGTATTAAGCAAAGAGCTCGCTGAACAAATTAAAACCCTCCTCGATGAAATCGAAAATCGTAAACCAGAAGACGCACCACAAGAAGAGCTAGCAGAAACATTTACTGAAGACATCAAAGACCAGCTCGATAACCTCTTTGGCGATCTGTAAGAGTATCTATGGGATTTCAAGGCACATTAAGCTCCGTTAACCTCGGCGATATTTTCCAAACCTTGGCTATGAACCGCCAAACCGGAACACTATCTATCCGTCGACCACAGCAAATTCACCATGTCTGGTTTATCAATGGCGAAATTGCCATGTGCGATCAACATGAAATTGATGGTCGCCCAGGTTTGCTGACCATTCTCATGCACCGTGGCTTAATCTCCAAACAACAGGCGGATGAGCTAACCGGTCGCTCGTCTAGTGGCTCGCAACCATTACGAGAATTAATTCTCGCTAGTGGTGATGTCATTGAACAAGACTTGGATCTCATTTGCAATACACAAATAGAAGAAGTGGTTTGTGAAGTTTTTGAATGGCGTGACGGTGATTTCACCTTTACCGATGGCAACCCGGTTGCTGACCTCAGTAATCCACATGTCATAGAACTTGGCGAAATACATATGCAAACCGCCGGTGTGGTTATGGAAGCCACCCGTCGCACCGATGAATGGCGCCGCATTCGTGAAATCATTACCAACGAAGAAGAATTATATATCGTTGACAATGATGGACGGGCCAATTTAAATAAAATTGAAGCCGACCAAGAAGTCTTAAAAGTTTTGCGCTACCTCGATGGTCGCCACAAACTTAATGAAATCTCTCTCTCCATTTCTATGTCGCGCTGTGATGTATTCGCGATCGTCTCGCAATTAATTTTAAACGGCGTCGCACGAACGCGCAGCGAACAGGAAATCGTTAATGATGCCCTGCAGATGCGCGGCGAAGGCAATATCACTAAAGCACGTGAATTATTGGAAAGCGCCCTCGAACGCGCTCGCATGCCGGATATTATCCGCCCGCTGGCTGAACTCTGCGTTGAACTCAATGACATTCCTCGTGCGGTTGAACTCTACTTAGAAATCATTCAAAATGAGCAAGATGACGGTGAAATAGAACGCGCCCTCAGCGATCTGGACACGGTAATTTCCCTCTCACCCGATGATCCTGAGCTACAAATCGATCGTGCAGAAATGCTATTTGAGCTTGGACAAACAGATGAAGCCGCTGAAACCTATCTCAAAGCAGCAGATGCTTATTTAAATACACGGAATATTGAAGAGGCACTGACTGCCTGCCACCGTGCTAAAGATTTAAATCATCTATCACCAGCACCACATCGTTTTTTAGCCAAGGCCTACATTCTTGATGGCCAGACCGAAAGTGCCCTCGTCGAATATAAGTCGCTTTGGCATACCCTCCTCAGCTCTTCACGCCCGCGTAAAGCCATGGATCAATTACAGGGCTATT
>CBDUFM010000748.1:0-2199 GCA_965366325.1 uncultured bacterium | reverse complement strand
TATTAATTTTGATGCGGAAGACCTCGCCAACGCCTCGATCAATCTCAGCATTCAAGTGGCCAGCATCGACAGCAATGACAAAAAGCGCGATGATCATTTGCGCAATGCAGACTTCTTTGATGCCGGTACACATCCAGAAATGACTTTTACAAGTACCGCTTTTAAAGCCGTAGACGGCAAAGCCGATACCTACGCAATTACCGGTGACCTGAGCATTCGTGGCAGCACAAAAAGCATTACCATCGAAGCCAAAAAAATCGGCCAAGGCATCCATGGCATGACTAAAACAGCAGCGATTGGCTTTGAAACCAGCTTCACTATTGATCGCACCGCATTCGGTGTCGGCCAAGGTAAAGTCTCTGCCTATGTTGGCAAAGATGTGCACATTACTGTTGGCCTCGAAGCCATAGTGCCCAAACAATAGTGCCGAAATAATAGGATAGCAGGACCATGAATGAAATCCCTTGGGATTTATTATTCGCGCTCGCAATACCGGCACTGTTTAGTGTCGGTGTTTGCGTTGTGCTCACGCGCTTGCCTCAGTTAAGTCTTCAGCAACGCCAAAGTCTTGCAGTAGTCGCAGCGTCATGCAGCGGCGCTGCCGCGCTGTTTTGCATCAACGAATTCCCAATCCAAGGCAGCCCCCTACTCCAAGTGCCCGGTGCGCTGATTATTTGCGTACCCGTCATCGGACTCATCAGCGCCTTGCTGACCTGGCGTGGCGGCTCTGTCGGGTGGCCGCTCTATGGAGCTATTTTACTTGCATGCCTCGGCCTCATCCATGGCCTCAGTTTTCCGTGGTGGAATCGAGGCTTTGATGGCTGGCTACATTTAGCGCTCAGTCTCAGCGCTGGCCTTATTTTCGGTCTCTGTATGCAGCAAGCCTGCATAGACAGCGCTGAGCCACAGCAGATGAAACCACGCCTGTCCATTTTTTGGTGGGCGTTGCATTGTGCTGCCTGCGCCCCGTTATTGATTAGCCTCACTGCCCTCGGCCATGCACAGGCCCTATTAATTTGTGTCGCTCCACTAGCACTGCTTGGCTTGGTCTCCAAGCCACTGCAGATGCCGAGTTTTGCCAGCAACAATCAACTGCTCCTCGCTGTCATTCCCAGTGTTTTATTGGCCAATGCGAGCATGCGTTATGTCGCCAGTCCTGATGACCCAGCTTTTATCCAGCTGCTTATTCGTTGTGCTGCACTCAGCTTTTGTCTGAGTAGCTTTTTATTATGGCTCAGCAAAGCGAGGTCCAAGCGTAGTCAATTGCTGCTGCGGATCGTTGCTGGCCTCAGCTTAGCCGCGGCTGGCCTTGCCGCCCAATACGCCTATGCCTACAACGCCGACGCTGCTGATGCCAGCGCCAGTAGCGAGCATTTTTATTATCAATAAACGGTCCTCTAGGTGCGGGCAACAAAACGCGCGACCAACAAAACGTGCCCAGCCAACAAAAAAGCCCCGCAGATATGCAGGGCTTATTTTGTAGATTGTTTGCGCGGCTGCTTAGTAAACAGCACTCAACTTACGACGTGACTTGTAACGTGCCCACTCATCAGGCGTATTAATGTTAAACAAGCTTTCGCTCAATAAGTCTGGCATTTCGATAACCTTAAAACGGTTACCTTTGATAAAACGATGAACAGCGAGCTCTTTCTTCTCGAGCGCTTTTTCCATAGCTGGCAAAACTTGCGCACGATAGTAAGCGAACAAAGGTTGGATCTGGGCATTCCAGTTGACCACGGTTCCCATTTGCTCTTTAACAACGTTTTGATGTTGGTCGCGCAAAAACTCAAGCGCTTCAATTTTAATGCTGGGCATGTCGCAGGCGATAACCAGCACGTCCGATTCAGCGATACGCAATGCGGTGGCTATACCACCCAAAGGTCCAGCGTCTTTCCATGCATCTTTATAGCAGGTAACGTTCTCTGGAATCGATTCGCTTAACTTGGTACGCCCAATCACCATAACACGATCGGTTAATGCAGTCGCAACATCAACGAGGCGACCGAGAATGCTTCGTCCAGCTATTTCGAGCTGGGCTTTATCCATTCCCATGCGTTCACTGTTTCCACCAGCTAGGATGGCAATTGCAGGTTGTTTGATCATATGACCGCACTTTCTAAGGGTTGAAGACAAGAAAAGCCAAACAGCGCCGTCAAGGCACATGCAGTGGCAAAAATCGTGGAGTAACAAGCAGCTTTG
>CBDUFM010000747.1:0-2205 GCA_965366325.1 uncultured bacterium | reverse complement strand
AGTGACAGAATCTCTCGAGAGCATTTGGATTTAAAAGCGAGGTTAGCACCTGTGTACTGCACTTGCTTTAAAACTGAAGTGATTGATTTTATCCTGAGTGAGTTTAAACAGTTGCAGGCTGTAATCAATTTGCGAAACGATTTTGTGTATGCAAATTTGACTGGTTATATGCGACAGCAATTTGTCGTTCTCGACGATTATGCTGTTATTTTAAAGAATGATAAAATTAACAATCGGGGCCTTTCGTCAAACATTAATGATTTGGGTATAATTGAAATTGAGAAAATTAAGGATGTAGTTGACAATATGATTGGTGTGATACTCAATGAGATAATGCCAAAATATCTCCATGAGTTTAACCTTAATTTTAGAGGCCGATTATTTTCAGGTATATTTCAGCGAGGGAGAAATCATCATTGTTCCTCCTATAAGCACCTTGTGTAGCTCGTGCGGTATAACACTTATATGGTCTCTAAAGTCAATAGGGTATAGGTCTCCCTGATCAAAAAATCTTTTGATTTCAAAAAAACGTTTAGGATTCAGCATTCTCTTTGACTACTGGCATTGTTTCATAATAATGGCTTGGTCAGCTACGTGGCTGCCGTACCCAACACTTATCGCGTGTCTATACTGATGCCGTAATCGGCGCACGAGAAAACAATGCGTTTCCCCTTATGGGCCTGTTTACCAGGCTTGACGGCCGGCTTCAAAGGTCAAGCTTACGAGTTACCCTCGTATCCCGTTATGCGTGGCGGTCCGTCCGGGGAGCAGCCTATCGATGATAACATGTAGTTATCAAAGTCCTGTAGAATGCATGGGAACGACCGCTATTCAATCAAGCGCCAGGGGATCACAGGCTCTTGTCCTCGGGGAGACTTTGCTCCAGGGTGAGGTTCTTGTACAACGTGTCCCCGTTATACGTCGGGCTGAGCGGTCGCCCCAATTTTAATTTGCAAGAAACTTATCCATATCGAAGTATTCCTCTCGTTTGTTCATGTAATAGAGCGTCCGGCCAAGCTTATGGCTCAGTATCCCGAGCGCCTTGCCTTTACCGTGGCGACTGGTGAGCTTTTCATAGCGAGCTTTGACCGGCTTACAGGTTCGAATCAGAAGCAGTGTGGCTTCGGAGAAAGCCCATTTCAAGTGAGCATTTCCAATTTTCTTATTACTTTTTGCAGCGACTTTCTTTTTGGCCGATGTTTTTACTGGCCTAATGAGCCGTGCGTAAGAGCAGAACTGGCCCACGTTGTCGAATCTGGTGATGTCGTCAATCTCGTACAGAAAGAGCAGTGTGAGCACTTTGCCCACCCCTGGAATCGAGCGTATTCTATCGTAGGTGGGTCTGTCATGGATTCGCGCCATCCGGGTGAGTTCGCGTTCCAGTTTTAGGATGAGCTTGTCGTAGTGGCCAATCAGTTCCAAATCGAGTGCGACGCTACTGCGTACGCTCTGCTCCTCGAAGAGCTCAAGAATCTCTTCGCGACCAGTCCTGTTTGCCAGGCGCCGGCCAATGGGCTCAAGCCGGTATTGCCAGCTCGTGTTCTGAATGTGGGCTAATAGTTCGGCTCTTTTGCGGACAAAGAAGTTGCGCCGGCGGAGCAGGTCTCGTGTTGCGCGTTTCTCTTTTGGGTAGACATAGCCCATCGGCAACATCCCACCGCGAAGGAGGGTTGCAATTTTTAAGGCATCTACTTTGTCATTCTTCGTTTTGCCGCCGTGAATGGCTTTCATGTAAGGCGCGTGCCCAAGAACGAAGGGAATATTTTCCCGATCGCATAAATCAGCGAGCCAGTACCAGGTAAAAATACATTCGGCAGCTACGACAAGTCCTTCGCGAAAAGGTTCTACCGCTTTGAGGAACGTCGCTGGATTGGCCAGCATGTTGCGCTGCAGAAGCACCTGTCCCTGCGTGCCGAGAATACATAAGTACATCGTCCGCGTATGTAGATCGACGCCGCAGTAATGCGTATGTTGTCCTTTGTAGAATCTCATGGCAATCCTCCTGGGGATTAGTTTGTTAAAGTGAAGCATTACAAGGTAAGCTTCGGGAGGAGACCATGATTAATATCAAGGCCATTAACGGCCGACCAAAAGCGTGGGCTTTTGGTCTTGTGCTAGACTGAGCAACAGCGGTCCCACGCTTTCGGCGGGTTATGGCCAAGTCGTTATACGTCGCTCACGGGCCTTATCGATCTGATATGAAAA
>CBDUFM010000746.1:0-2207 GCA_965366325.1 uncultured bacterium | reverse complement strand
TACCTTTTCGAATCATAAAAACTTTGGCTTCGATTATCGTTCCGACGTCCTGAGTCTCTATCGCTATAAAACATTTTTATTGCGTCAGCAGATTGAACAGGGCCTCGGCACGGAGGCGGAAATACAGAAGAAATTAGAGCAGCTCAAGAAATTAGAATCTCTTGATTATCGACGCAAGGATGCCCAGCAAGATCCTGTCATTGAAGATTTTTGGGCTAGCTGGCAGCGGCACTTTGGTTCCAGTGGTTTTGTGAATCCGCGCGGTGATCGATTGCTTACCGAATTATCCGTCTGGGCCATGGAGCAGTTACAACCGAAATTAATGATGGTTAATTATAATGACCCTGATTATGTGCATTGGGGTTTGCCACATCATTATACCGAAGGGATTAAGGTCATCGACCAAGGTATTCGCCGTTTACACGAACAGGCGCAACGTTTGCCAGCGTATCGCGATAATACCATTTTCGTCATTGTGCCTGACTGTGGTCGCGATAATAATCAATTTATGGAAGTGCCCTACCAACATCATTTTAATACGCGTTCGGCGCGCGAGATATTTGCCTTGGTTTACGGCAAAGGCGTGCCGCGTGGAAAAGTCGTCGACCGTAAAGTCGATCAGATCAGTGTGGCGGCAACCGTTGGTGCGCTCATGGGGGTGCCCACAGCGCACGTGGAAGCTGAGGCTTTGGCGGAGGTCTTTGCATGATCAGTGATCAGGAATCTCTTAACAGATGCGACGATGAATTAGCCGCATCCGCAGTCACCGAAATAATGCCGCCAATTGCTGTGAAAGAACAAGCAGTCGCTAAGCCAAGTCACCTGCAGCGCGCTTGGAAAATAGTGTCCTCTCTCTGTTTATATTTGGTCTTAGTGCTCTGTGTGCAGGCGCCAGTCTTGGCGATACTTTTGCTCGGTTGGTTTTATGCGTGGATGCGGCTGCGTGGTCTGCGCGCATGGTTTTTTCGCCTGCGCCGCTCAGACACAGAGAAGCCGACCAAGCAAGCCTTTGCCGCATTTTTGTCCAGTCA
The DNA here is from genome assembly GCA_965366325.1 of uncultured bacterium. Classification (GTDB taxonomy): domain Bacteria; phylum Planctomycetota; class UBA11346; order UBA11346; family UBA11346; genus JANQLF01. Next base: position 1,176 of record CBDUFM010000746.1, on the reverse strand, counting down.
CGCTGACGAACTGGGGGTGGAAGCACGCCCACGCTTTTTCTCACGCGCCCAGTATGCACGTAAAGACGCCGCTACACTGTCGCAGTTATCATTCTTTAAGCGCTGCTGTTATTATCTGAGTCTCCCTGTGGCGAATCTCTGGACCCACGCACGCATTGGTGTGCAAGGCTGGATGAATTTATCGGTGTTTCTGATTCCGGTCGGCCTGTTCTGGAGCTTTGGCTGGTGGGGTGGTTGGAATAATTCTTTTTATAAGGGCTACGAATCCTACGCCGTTGGTCAGACCCTCGGGGTGGCGGGGATTGCGCTGTTTGTTTTAGCGATGACCTATATCCCGATGGCGCAAGCGCGACAGGCGATGACGGGTCAGTGGCGCAGTTTTTGGGATATTGCCTTGGTGCGCTTACTAGTGGCTGAACGACCAATCGCCTGTTTGCTGTTGGCCCTGTGTATCGCCTGCCTAAACCTGCCAGTGATTATTTTTAAAACTCTGCCGTTTCAATTTTCGGAAATGATAGTCAATTACGAACAAATGACGCGCGCTGAATTATTAGATTTTAGTCAGGCCTATTTCTTTTACACAGGGATCTACGTCCTGCTCGCTTTTTTCCTGATTAAAAACCTCGCCATGCGCATCTACGCCAACGCGGTGCTGCGTCTCTTGGCTAAGGGCCGCATCGCAGTGGATGACTTAGACAACAGCGAACAGCTAGCCCTAGAGCGCATCGGCATAACGCATCTGATGCAGATCGACGACGCCCATTGGAAGCGCGTTGTCCGCTGGCCACTACGTGCATCATGCTGTGTTGCCCTGCTCTTAGTCTGGTTCGGCTTCGCCGCACAAATATTCGTCGCTCAATTTCTCAAATACGACAGCAACGGCTACGGCAAGGGCTGGGTAAACCAACCCTTGATCCAAGTACCGTGGTTTAATTACACCCCAGCACATTTACACACTGAAGAAGCTGACGTGGTGAACGAGAAGTTTTTAGCGCGTTGAGTGAGTGTTTGTAGAGGCTTGTGTGGGAAACACGTGGTCTATCAATCCTGATCTCTTATTGGTCTTGGGATATCGACTTGTCACACTAGGTGCCTCCATTATTGATAGTGGGAATTCCTTGGAATATATTATTAGACGCCTATGAAATGTGACGCCTGCTGTATTGATGATGCTGT
>CBDUFM010000745.1:0-2211 GCA_965366325.1 uncultured bacterium | reverse complement strand
CGCATCATTCAATACTACCCGCAGAGAATAGTTACCGTTCTCTGTCAAATTTAACTGCATGGTATAAATATTTTCTTCTACCGCTGTTTCATGAAACTCACTATAAATCTGATGATCGTCATTTAATATCTCCAAATTAACTGCGCCGGTGTAAATACCATTGGCACGTAAATTAAAAATAACGAGATAAAAACACACCTTATCAGGCATCAACGCGTCACCTCTATCAATGCATAGATCACTAAAGAACACTCATAATCGCCAAACTGTCCCAAAAACTCATCCTGCGGAATTTGCGGATAATTTTCAAAGTAGTTGAAATGCGGCAGGCCCTTAAAATGATGCGCCGCCAGCGGTGGTGCCCACAGCAGCAATAGCACGATAAAAAACATCGAACTTCGTTCTTTTATGCACTGACTCATAACTGTTCATCTCCGCCATTCACTTCAATGACCTGTTCTTCGATTCGAATGGGCGATTGCTTTAAACCTACACTCAAGCATGACGCCGGACAAACGCTCATGCATTCGCCACACAGGGTACAATCCTGTGTTTCATCTTTTTTGGGACTGACTTTAAATGCACAGACTTGTTCACAGCTGTTGCATTCACTGAGACATTTATTCGCATCACGTCGGATGCTTATGAGTGGTTTACGACCAATAACTCCCAACAAACGACCAGTAGGACAGATGTAACGACATGTAAATTGATAGCCACATAAAAGATCAACCAGCACAAAAAACAGAATACTAAATACCGACACATGTAATACGCCAAAAACGATGGCATGAAAAATCGTCTGCCCGATGCCAAAATACGGCAGAATAAGAGCCCACATGCCATGCGTAGTCAATAGCGCCAAAATGAGGCCGCCACACAAGACACCCCACGCCAAACCACGATTCATCGGTAATTCAGGAAAATATAAATAACGACTCAAAAAACGTCGAATCCGGCCAATGGTAAAAAACAATAATGAGGCAGGGCAAATATACGAACAAAACACACGACCAAACAGCAAGGCCAAACCGATCGGCGCAATTAACCCTGCCGCAAAACCCCATGCCAAAGATCCATTATTAAAGAATACACTCATAGCAGCAATCGGGTCTGTAAACTGCAACCCAGCAATGCGTATAGACCACGTCATCCCCGCATTTGATTGCATGGCTGCAACCGGATCGCCAAAAATCGAGAAAAAGGAATCAGAACAACGATAGAACCACGCCGTCATAGGCCCATCTGCCAACTCAACTAGGCGCGCGCTGTTATACCCCACTTTATAATTTAAATAGATCGACCAAGTTGATAACAAAGTAATGATCAACAAAACCGTCAATCGGCTCAAAACCGATAGCACCATAAAATGCCAACCACGCAGCCTCTGGCCCTTAATCATGGCCCTTAACCCTCTGATCACCTAGAGCATCTAAACAATCACACAGCACAGCACATAAAGAATCTAAAACGTTATGCCTTGCCATGCTGCATATCTCCCTGCTCAATCTCATAAGCTGGAATGATCCGAATCGCCTGCGGCATATGAATGCACGATTGCTCACACAGTCCACAACCAACACATTTATCCTCGTGGATAGTCGGTTGCTCATAAAGACCAATCGTCATGGCTTCACCAGGCAAGGGACAAGAGCGATAACAAGCACCACAGGTCCGTCCATGGTAGGAATAACACAAGTCTTCAGACAAGACGGCCTTACCCATATGAACGGCACGCAGGCCCTCTTTACTTGCCGGCAAGGGCGTTAATGCGTCGGTTGGGCAAACCTGCGTACAGGCCATGCACAAGATACAAGCCTTCGAGCGCGCGGTAATCATCGGCAATAAAAAATTATCAAGCCCATCATCTATACCCTGCATTTCGATGCAGTTATTGGGGCACACATTGGCGCATTGACCGCAACTAATGCAGTCCTGCTTAAACTCCGCCTCAGACTTGGCGCCCGGCGGGCGCAAAAAACGACGCAAACGCCCAGCCCCTGGGATCCTAGCCAAGACCGGGATGACGGCTGGCAGTACGACACCACCTACAAAAGCGGCAATGAACCCACGACGGCCAAATTTCATGCGTCAAACTTCCTACGGTGAACAAAACCACATTATGGATATGTTTATCCATTAATCAAGTATAGGGCAAAAATGAGGCCCTGGTCCACCACGAACCAGAGCCCCCTTCCTCCTACCCCATCA
>CBDUFM010000744.1:0-2213 GCA_965366325.1 uncultured bacterium | reverse complement strand
GGTGGCTGGGGTCTTTATTGGTCCTGATAGTCCCGTTGATTTTTTGCGCTTGATTTTAGATGATGATTTAACCCATGTTGCATTCATTAAGGATTTAGCGATTGGGCTTATTGCTCTGATGGCTGGTATGGAAATACGCATGGCCTGGTTGCGCGCGCGCTTTCGTGGCATTTCTAGCGTGATCGTCTGGGAGACCCTGTGTGTGTCTTTGTCCATTATGACCATGGTTATGTTATTGTGGAATTTTATGCCCTTTGCCGCGGCGGTGGATGCGGTTCTTATGCCGTCTTGGGTTGTAGCCTTGTTGATTGGATTTATTGCCTTGGCGAATAGTCCCATGGTCGTTATTTCGGTGATAAAAGAGAGTAAATCACAGGGACCCATTACCGAAATGGCCATGGGTGTATCTGTGTTTAAAGATGTGGTGGTAATCTTGGGCTTCACTATTGTTTTGGCGATTGCTGGTGCTTTTGATCAGGAGGCCGGGGCGCAGGGAACTGTTGCCGCTGCTGGTTTTGGCGCCTTGTTGAAGATATTTATTTCGATACTTGTTGGGGCGGCATTAGGTTTTTTCCTGAAACTATTTAGTGAAAAGACAGACTTTCGGTTGACGTGGATACTTATTGTGATCGCAACCGTGGTTGCGGCATTGGAACCACTTGGGATTAAGCCCTTGTTCTGTTTATTGGCTGCAGGCTTTGCCTGTGAAAATATTGGCTGGCGCACCGAGCATGGAACACACCACCTAGAAAAATCTTTAACCCGTGTTGCTGCGCCTGTGTTTATACTCTTTTTTGTCTCTGCGGGTCTGTATTTGCAATTAGACGCCTTGCGCAGCGCCTGGCCGGTCATTTTGGGTTTAGTCTGCGTGCGGGCCTCTATGATTTTCTTCAGTGTTGCCATGGCTACGAAAATGAGTCAGCAGGAAGCGACGGTCCGGCGCAATTTGTGGACCGCTATGATTCCTCAGGCGGGTGTATCGATTAGCCTCGCCGCGATTATCGCCGCACAGTTCCCTAGCTGGGGCATCCTGCTTAATACCATGATCGTTGCGGCCATTGCCATGAATGAGCTCGTTGGCCCAGTGCTGTTTGCCTTTGGTCTCAAGCGCGGCGGAGAAATTTCACAAACACGTTGATGCTCGCCTAGCCAGCAGCGCAGCGCTTTGGCGGCTGTGAGTGGGAACTGACGGTGACAGGACAGCGCTTCGTTCTTAGTGAGCCTAATAATGTAAGTTTAGTTTTAGCAGATATTTGCATTGTGTATTCAGCTTTGAATCGCTGTTGCTCAGCGGTAGGCGCGCAAACTGCCTGTGTGCATGCTTAGGTTTGCATGTGGGCTAGACTCATGTCACAATCTAGGCGTCGCACGTTTCTCTAGTATACTAACATTTATTAAAATGTGAACTAAGGAGTGCAGGATGACTCGCAGCCAGCGTAGACAACAGCGAACGCAACGGACGCAACGTAAGAAGCAGGGACGCTCACGCTTTCCAATGCTAGGCGTTGCCACGGTGGCTATTTCCTCGGCGCTGGCAGCTTACGTTTATGTTTCCTCAGCCGAGCAGGCAGACGAAGGGCAGATGCCTGCTCAGTCAGCAGCGCAGTTGAATGATGCAGGCGCACAATCCGAAACGACTGCGTCGACAGCTGATGGAACGGCCACTGCTGTGTCGTCGACGCCAGCGGTAGTTGCTGGTGGCCTGCCAAATACTCCTAGCGCGAGTCTCGATTTTTTGCCTGCAAACGATCCTGCACAGCCAAGCCTGCGTTATGCATTTGATCTCAACGACGCTGGGTTTGCCTTGCATGTCAAGCTAGCTGATAGTTTGGGTGCCAAGGGGGTTCCTGATTTAGAAGTGGCGCTAGGTCTCAAAGAGATCCATCGTTTTCCAGTGCCGCTGAAAAAAGAGGCTGCGTCTTTTGTAGGAAGCGTGCGCCAGCATTGGTCTGCACTTGGTTTAAAAGAGAGCCCGCAATCGCTGCGCGTAGCTGCGCGGGCTTGTTGGCATACACCCATGTTTGAGCAGCCGCTACGTATCGAACGCTATTTTGTTGATGATATGCACGCGACGAGTGCCGAGCTGCCGAATGTTGCGACTGCGCTGCATGAATTAAATATTGAAGAGTACCAGCAGCGTTTGGAAGATACGCGCAATCAAATTAGGATTTCTGTTGATCAACCGATGGATGGTCGCATGAGTTTGGTCATTG
>CBDUFM010000743.1:0-2227 GCA_965366325.1 uncultured bacterium | reverse complement strand
ACTTGATCCTGTTCGCGGTCAGACCAGGAAACGCTAATCCGCAATCGACGTACGCTGGCATCGCGCCACGCCTCAAGCGTTAGGTTCCATCGGTACTCAGCAGCGAGTGCACCAAACACAGATTCATCAAAGCCACCGGATTGGGCACTGCTTTCCCAACTACCACTACTCAGTAAGTGGGCCATCTGCGTTTCTGCTAATTCCAAAGCCACATGCTGTCGTTGCACATGGCTACTTGCACGCAGTGCCTGCGAAACACCGCTTAAGGCCGTCGGCAAGATCAGCGCCATTAATAAGATCGCTGCCAATGCTTCGATAAGTGTAAATGCACCGCGGTTCATAGTGATTGCTGCACCCGTGGCGCACGACCACTACGATAGCAGGCAACTTGCTTTTCTTGCTCTGCCAATTGTATCGTAAAAACACCCATCACATCACTACGACGATCGGGGTAAAAAATTAAATCAACAACACCACTATCCTGCTCGCGGCCATTATCCTGCATAAACGTAATCGACAAAGCTTCGCTGTTACTTAAACGCTGCGATGCTGCTGTTGGCGACTGATCTGCATTGTGAGCAAGCGCCGAATCTAGCACAGCAATGCTGTAACGCCGCTCATCTAAATCGAGGCGAAAGCGCACCAGTTGTGAGCGATAACCCGCCATATCCTGCGATGCTTGGATTTTTTGACTTAATAATTGGGCGACATTATCTACATCACGTGCCGAGCGTAAGGGCGCCAAACGCGTAGCTGTCATTGCCGCTAGCACCGCAATCAGCACCAGCACCAATAACAATTCCAATAAGGTAAACCCCGTGCGCAGCCGTGACATGGGCTATCTATTCGCCCCAATTGGTGATATCGTCATCACCACCTTCACGGCCGTCAGGGCCATTTGACCATAAATCAAACCCGTCCGTCCGTTGCTGACCAGGATAGCGATAATTCCATGCATTGCCCCATTGGTCGAGCGGTACCTGCTTGCCATCTAAATACGGACCCTGCCAGGCCTTGTCCACACCGCTGGGACGCTCAAACAATACATTCAGTCCTTCATTATTATTGGGATAACGACCGAGATCTATTTCAAAGCGATTTAACCCGAGACTGAAATTTTGTAATTGCGTTTGCGCCGCTTTAACCCGTGCATTCTGGCTTTGGCCGGTAAAGCGCGAAGCAACAATACCTGCTAAGACCGCCATAATAACCAGCACCAAAAGTAGTTCGAGGATCGTAAATGCATGGCGGGTAAAACGCTGTGCCGTAGCCGCGCTTGGCGCGGCATAGTTTGGTTTCTGTTTCTGTTTCATTTAATTGCACTCCAAAGATCAAAAATAGGCATGAGCATGCCAATGACTATCGTTCCGACGATGATGGCCATCCCAAGTAATAAAAGCGGTTCCACCAAAGCAACCATACTGCGTAATCGGCGGTCTAATTCGACTTCACCGGTTTCTGCAATACGTAATAATTCATGCGCTAAGCGTCCACTTGCCTCAGCAACACCTAGCATTTCTAAGGCCGATGACGGCAACATCGCATCCATGTGACTAACGGCCGCACTTAAACTTTCGCCCTGACGCACGCGCTCAGTCGCTTCCTGCAAAGCATCCATTAAATAAACACTACCAACTGTTTCACGCGACACCTGCAAGGCAGTTAGCAACGGTACCCCCGCATCCAACAGGGTGCCCAGCATACGACAAAAACGTACGCGTGCTAATGTACTCACAACAGCACCAACAAGCGGCAAGCGTAAACGCAGGCGTTCCCAAAAAGCCAAACCGCGTGGATGCACCAACAAGGCACGTACGCCGAAGCCGAACAACACAATTCCAACAATAATAAATAAGCCATTGTGCAGCAACGCATTACTGAGGCCCTGGATCATGCGCGTCAATAATGGCAACTGATGATCAAAGGATGAAAATAAATCCGCAAAGCGCGGAATAAACCACACTAATAAAAAGCTAACTACAACAGTTGCGATAACACCCAACAAGCACGGGTACGCTAGCGCCGCAGCAATGCGTCCGCGCAAATCGCGTTGCCTATCAATATACGTAGCTACCTGATCCAAAACCACATCAATAAACCCACCGGCCTCACCAGCGCGCACCATTGCAATAAATACATCAGGGAAAACGCCAGTCTGTGCCTGCATCGCATCAGCCAGAGCCTCACCGTTGCGAATGCGATCGTGAATATCTGTCCACAGCATGTG
>CBDUFM010000742.1:0-2230 GCA_965366325.1 uncultured bacterium | reverse complement strand
GTCAGGGTTATGATCATGACAGTGCCAGCGCCTTGCCAGCAATTTCTAGTTCATTGGTCCGTGAGCGTGTTGCTGCTGATAAAAGTATTACAGATCTCGTGCCTGAGGCAGTTGAGCGATTAATTAAGAAGGCGAAGCTTTACCGTCCATTGTAAGTAAAATGCGGGCGAGACGCCCGCGTGCCCAGGGGAATATTGCGCTAAGAGAAGCTTTTCCCTGGGTCCGCGGACGTCCCGTCCGCATAAAGAATGCTGTAATTACGAATCACCTATCGCATGGAGTAGGAACGTTACTGAGCAATCTGTCCATCATTAGTGCCCATTTGTAAATCATACATTTCCGCGTACCAACCGGCTTGCTGCATTAATTCATCATGGCTACCGCGTTCTAAGATACCTTTGTCTTTAATCACGATTATCTGATCGCAGTCACGTACCATCGAGAGGCGGTGAGAAACAAAGATACAGCTGCGGCCTTCCATGAGACGTTTTAGGGCGACTTGAATTAAGTGTTCAGATTCCGGTTCGACAGCCGAAGTGGCTTCATCGAGCAAGAGAATGCGTGGGTTTGCTAAAAAGGCGCGGGCGATGCATAAACGCTGGCGTTCGCCGCCGGATAGTTTTACGCCGCGCTCGCCGAGCGTGGTGTCGTAGCCGTTGCTGCATTGTAGAATAAATTCATGAGCATTAGCGAGACGGGCTGCTTCGTAGACTTCTTCTTCCGTAGCATCAAAGCGACCGTAGCGCATATTATTAATGATGCTGTCGTTGAATAAAAAGGCTTCTTGCGACACAAGCGCACAGTGGCTGCGCAGTGAAATTTGCTGCATCGTTTTGAGATCTGTGCCGTCGATGCTGACGCTACCAGCGCTGGGGTCATAAAAACGGAGTAGCATATTCAATAATGTGCTTTTGCCTGCGCCACTCGGGCCAACGATGCCGAGGCTTTGGCCGGCAGGAACAGTCGCGTTAATATGCTCTAATACATTTTTATCAGAGCCGTAGCTAAAAGAGACGTTGTTGAAGGCAATATGGCCATCAATGTGTTCAATCACTTTGGCATCGTCCTCATCAACAATATCCACAGGCTCATCAAGCAATTCAAAAACACGTGCAGCTGCGGCACTCGCACGCTGGAACATTTCATTGATTTGTGCAATCGTATGAATGGGGCTGAACAATTGCCACCAGTAGCCGCGATAGGCCATTAAGCCACCAAGGGTAAAGCTGCCTTGGAGTACGAAATAGGTACCCAGACCAACCATGCTGACATTGCTAAAAAATCCGACAAACATAACTGAGTTAGAGTAGGTGGTTTGCGCTACAACGACTTTGACATTCTCATCGCGGTAGGCCTTGCTTTGTTCTTCAAAACGTTTTTCTTCATAATGGTCACGAGCAAAGGATTTAATCACATGCATGCCGCTAATGTTCTCTTGCAATTTAATGGTAATTTCACCAAGCAATTCACGAATGCGTTTATATAGCCCTTTGACACGTGCGTTGAAGAAGTAAATGATAAAGCCAACCATCACAATCGGGATCAGTGTAATCAAGCCGATGGTGACGTGCAGCGAGACGATGATGCCGGCGACAAAGATAAAGCTAAACAAATTGGCGATAATATTATCGACGCCATTAATCACCACATCACGAAGGGCGTCAATGTCATTGACGGAGCGGGAGATCAGATCGCCTTGGCGTTGGTTGCGGAAGTAATTGAGTGATTGGCTTTGGATTTTTTTATAAACGGCGTTGCGAAGATCAAAAATAAACTGCTGGCCGACTTTTCCAAGAATGTAGCTGCGAAAGGCGCCGAAGAGCATGCCGACGACATGAACGGCAATCATCACCACAATGGCTGGCAGTAATAAGTCCGGTCGTGGTTCGGCAATAATCACATCTACCGCGTATTTCCAAACCAAGGGATGAAACAAAGTGCAAGGGATCGAAAGCAGAAGCAGCAGCGCGGCAAGCGCGAGGGACCATTTATACGGAATGAGATAGGGAATCAGGCGGCGGAGTGGTGATGTCTGTTTGGGCATAGGGGGACCAATGTGCTAATGAATAGCTAAATGCACGGTCAGAATCAGAGAAAATGCCTACGGTGTGGTGCTCAAATGAGAGTGTCGTGAAACTCTGATGCACTCTCAAAATAAGAAAGGGGAGCATGAGGGGCGTCGGAACGAAAGGCCAAAGTAATGGAGCTTGCGACTTGGCCTGTAGTGAAC
>CBDUFM010000741.1:0-2237 GCA_965366325.1 uncultured bacterium | reverse complement strand
GTCATTTTGGTAACCCTGAAAAAAGCGTTTGAGTCGTTCGTAGCGATAGCAGTCTTTGCCACTGCCCAATGCATCAGAGGTAAAGTGGTTGGTGGCATAGATCGGTTGGTGTTGGGCATTGCGAACGGCACAGCTACGACTGCTTAGTTCAAAAACGGCTGCGTCACCACTGCGATCAATGCAGGTGAGATTATTGGCTGCAGTAATGGCAAGCTTGTGAAAGTAGTGGCGCATCTCTTCGGTGTTGCTGCAATTTTCTAAACAATGGCGAAAGCGTAAATTATAAGGCATGCCTTTCACTGCACATAATTCGCCATAGGACTCCATCATGGCCAGCGCTAGGCCATCTTGATTAAAACCACTTAAGGTTCCTATTAAGAGCGGCCAACCAACAGTGACTGTTTCTGGTCCATGGGTGGGGTGGCGCACAATAAGAATGCTGTGTTTTTCTGCTAAGCCGAGACTCGGGAAATCGAGATTGCGTAATAAGAGTGGTTCTGCTAGCGCGTTGTGCTGCTGCTGCAGGGCGATGGTGCTGCAGGCAAGGGTGCGATTGATATCTAAAAAACATTGAGCGAGCAGGACCGTTTCAAAATCGATGTCGGCAGCAGTAGCCAAGGCCTGCATTTCTACTTGATAATCAGCGGGAATATGTGGTAGAAAGAAATTATGTGCGGCATGCAAACCAAGATCTTTGACATCCGGTCCAAGAAATTTATCGAGGTACTGCTTAATAAGCGTATGAATTTCATGCTTAAGCAAGCGCCCGTGTTGCTCGCCCATCTGCGCTGGGCTGCCATAGAGGTGTAAAATCCGAATATTTTTTACCGTGACGAAGCGTGCGAGGCTTACGTCACGGATGACGTGGGGTTTATCCTTGAGTCGTTCAGCCTCGGGAGCTGCCGCTGTTAGGCTTAGGAGGCTATAACAGAGACAGACGACAACGCCGCACAGTACACTGTAGAAGAGGCCTTGTTTAAAACGACGTTGCATCTAGGTGCTTAGACTTGGATATCAATACTGACTGGACAATGATCGCTGCCAATGATGTCATCATGTATGCGGCAATCTTTTGCTTGGTCACGTAATTCAGGGCTCACCGTCGCATAATCAATACGCCAACCAATATTCCGTTCGCGTGCCTTAGTGCGATAGGACCACCAAGAATACGCGTCGTGTTTATCAGGATTTTCTTCGCGAAAAACATCATGATAACCAAGGCCGAGATAATGCGTCATCCATTCGCGTTCTTGCGGTAAGTAACCGGGGTTTTGATGGTTGTCATCAGGGCGCGCTAAATCGATCGGCTGATGCGCAATGTTGTAATCGCCGAGCAATAATGTTTTGTATCCTGCATCGCGCCAGCCACTGAGGAATTCTTCCATGCGCTGACAGAATTTGAGTTTGTAATCAATGCGTTTGCCTTTTTCTTGGCTATTGGGGAAATAGGCACTGGTGATGAGTACGTCGTCAAAGGTGACACTGATGACGCGACCTTCATCATCAAATTCAGGATCATCCATGCCATTTATAACTTCATCTGGTTCATTGCGGGTGTAGATGGCCACTCCTGAGTAGCCAGGTTTTTTTGCGCTAAACCAATAATTATGCCATCCGTCAGGATTCTTGATGTCTTTACCGACCTGATCCACGTTGGCTTTGGTTTCTTGGAGGCCAAACAGGTCGACATCCTGCATTTGTGTCCAAGGCAGGCAGTCTTTGCGACCGACTGCGCGAATTCCGTTCACATTCCAGCTAACACAGCGCATTAAGGAGCTCCCATTATTGTGCGGAAAGTCTATGCATTTTGTTTCGAGGGCCAGCCCTCGTGCTCCCAGCTTCACTTTGTCACGCTTATTTTATTCCGGCTAGCGCCTCCATAAAATCCCTCGCAGTAGCTCGGAGCAGCGTTCGGCGTGAGCTTTCGAGGGCCAGCCCTCGTGCTCTTTATAACGTCACCTCGTACGCTTACGGCCCAAGCAACAAGTTGCATTTTTTTGGGCCTTCAGCTAGCTCGGTTCCTGAATTTTACGTTGTAAAAGTTCGGCTGTGGGCGCTTGATTATAACGTTACCTTGTGCGCCTGCGGTCCAAGCAACACGTTGCGTTCTTTTGGGCCTTCGGCTAGCTCGGTTCCTGAATTTTACTTCGTAAAAGTTTGGCTGTGGGCACTTGTTTGGGCGTCAGTTCGTGGGTATTGGTCTCGGCTTGGCTGCGGTGGTAGTGGCAGACTGCGGG
>CBDUFM010000740.1:0-2246 GCA_965366325.1 uncultured bacterium | reverse complement strand
ATCGACTGCCTGGTGCCAGCAACAAGAGTGGCTTCTTCAGATCAACGGCCTGCGCCTCTGCAGAGAGCTGATGCAGCGGCTCTGCAGCTATCATATCAACCATAGGATGGCCGATAAAGTCCGCCTGACAGCCAAATGGCGTAAAATAAGCTGGCTCGAACGGAAAGAAACAGGCTAAACGGTCACAGGCATGGGCATATTTCTTCGCTCGCCATGGCCGCCACGCCCACACCTGCGGCGCTACCACGTGAATGCGCGTACAGGCTCCCAGTTCCGACAAACGTTCCTGTACATCCATATTCATCCCTGGGTAATCAATGCTCAGCACCACTTTCGGCTGATGCCGCTTGATAGCTGCGACCAAGTCGCGCCGACGCGCAAGGAATTTTCGCAACTGCAGAGCGATCGGTATAAAGCCCACCACATCGTAGCCATCCGAGCTAAACTCAATCTCAGCACCAGCTTGTGACAATTCTTCGCCGCCCATTGCCAGACAGCGCAGGTCAGGGCGCAGCTGCTGCAGGTGGCGTAAAACAGCCGCCGCATAGGCCTCGCCCGAGCGCTCACCCGTCAGGATATACAAATCACATGTAGGATAGTTCCGCATGAAATGCCCATCTTGCGCGTCACGCTGCGTTGCGCTAGGCATTGATTATATAGAGACTTATTCCATTGCCTTCGCCTCAGAGGGCCTCATTATCCCGCCTTCGTTTTTCCACTGGGAGTAAACATGGCAAAACTGGTATGCCAATCTGGACCCAACGCGGGTCACGAACACCCGCTGACCAAGGAGCGTAATGTCTTTGGTCGCCAAGGGGACTGTGATGGCCAAATACCAGACTCTAAGGCAAGCCGTGAGCACTTCTGCATTCAACGCCACGAGAACATCTGGTGCCTCAGTGACCTTAAGTCACGTAACGGCACCCGCCTCAACGGCAGCAAGATGAGCGAGCGCATTCTCGAATTCGGCGACTGCATCAGTGTTGGTAAATGTGAATACATCTTTACCGCTGAATCCGGTGACAAATCTCTCGGTGATTTATTAAGTAAATACGAATTAGATGGACGTATTGGCCAAGGTGGCATGGGCATTGTTTACAAAGCCCTGCAACGCTCCATGGATCGTATTGTCGCGCTCAAAATACTTGCCCCAAAATTCAGCGCCAAGTCCAGTTTTATTGATCAATTTATTCGCGAAGCACGCGCGGCGGGTGCATTAAATCATCCCAACATTATTCAAGTCCACGACGTTGGCACTGAAAATGGCGTCCATTATTTCTCCATGGAATATGTGGACGGCCCAACCTGCTTACACGTCCTGCGCAATGAAGGCTGCCTGTCCCCTGGCCAAGCATTAGAAATCATTCGCCAAACAGCAAAAGCACTCGATTATGCGCACGAACATAAATTAATTCACCGTGATATTAAACCCGATAATATTATGTTGGCCAATGGTGATACCGTTAAATTAGCCGACCTTGGCATCAGTAAAACCTTTGATGAAATTGAACACGACGACTCAAAGAAAATCGTCGGTACACCGCATTACATTGCACCGGAAGCCGCCAAGGGTCAAAAAATTGATCACCGCGTCGACATCTACAGTCTTGGCGCAACGCTTTATCATATGCTCAGTGGGCAAACACCCTACCAAGGCAATGCACCGACCGACATTCTTAAACAATTACTCAAAGAAAAACCGACCGATATTCAAGAGCTCAACCCAGAAATTCCAGATTCTGTGGCCACCGTCTTAGAAAAAATGATGGCCAAAGATCCGAATGACCGCTACGGCTCGGCCATGGATTTAATTAAAGATGTCGAGCAAGTACAGAATTCCGGCGATGTCGAAGCCAAAAAACCAGGCGACGGCGAAACCATTATTTTACGCCGCTTAGCATCTGGCAATAAAGGCGCTGATCAGGGCGGCCCAGAGACCTCTTATACCACCAACCACACCAGTGCCGATGTTGCACAACAAAGTCACACCACGCTGGCCGCTAGCACACGCAGCTTTAATCCAGTGCAGCTCATCTTGATTCTGATTATCGTTGGTGCGCTTGGTATTATTGGCTACACCTTATTAAGCAAAACGGAAACTGCGGCCGTTGATCCCATCAACAATGGCGTTGTCGACAACGACAACAGTGATGACAGCGGCGCTAGCCCTGATGACGACAGCGACGCTGACAATGACAGTGCAGATGTTGACCACATTTTGCAAGAAAAAGAACGTGAACGGACCC
>CBDUFM010000739.1:0-2248 GCA_965366325.1 uncultured bacterium | reverse complement strand
TGGCTCCGTTGAAGTTGGTAAGCTGGCAGATTTAGTCTTATGGAAGCCAGCATTTTTTGGTGCCAAGCCAGAAATAGTTTTAAAGGGTGGTTTTATTGCGTGGGCGCAAATGGGCGACCCCAATGCATCCATTCCAACACCACAACCAGTTAAAATGCGTCCGATGTTTGGCTCCTTTGGTGGCGGTGTTGGGCGTACGAGTTTAAGCTTTGTCAGCCAGGCCAGCCTATCTGAGGGTATTGCGACTGACTATGGTTTGAGCAAGCGCTTGGTGGCGGTTGAACGCTGTCGTGATCTGAAAAAATCAGATATGCGTCACAATGATGCGACGCCTCTGATTACGGTGGATCCTGAGACCTATCATGTGACGGCCGATGGTGAGCGATTGACCTGCGAGCCCGCTACAGAGATTCCTTTAACTCAAAAATATTTCTTGTTCTAGGAATTGATGCTCTGTGTCTGAGACCGTGACGAATCCGTTTATCGTGTGGCAACTGATTGATAGCGCACTGCCAACAGGAGCCTTATCGCATTCGGGTGGTTTAGAATCCTTGTCGCAGGTATTGGGTGTTAAACATGTGTCGCGCAGCATCGAGATTTTGCTTTGTCAAAATATGGCACAACAGTTACCACTGCTGCGTCGTGTTTATGCTGCGCCGGCTACATTGGAATCCGTCGATGAGCAGACCCAGGCTTTGTTAAGTAATCATGTAGCGCGCCGCGCCAGCATCGCGCAGGGTCGCGCTCTCGTCAGTATTCTCGAGAAGATGTATTCAGATTTGTCGTTTTCTGAATTACGAGCGCGTATTCGTATGAAATCAATGCAGGGTCATTTTATCGGTGTTTTTGCGTGGTCTGTGCAGGCCTTGGGTCTAAGCCGTGCGGAATGTGAACAGGCTTATCTTTTTGTAACGATGCGAGATTTGTTTTCTTCGGCCATACGTTTGGGAATTTGTGGTCCGATGGAGGCGCAGCGACTTCAGCAACAATTGCAGAAAAAGTTGCTCGCTTACGTGACCTCATTTGCCAGCGCAGAGCCACGGCAGATTAATCCAATTCAAGAAATCGTGCATGGTATGCACGATCGTTTATACAGTAGATTATTCGCTAGCTAATAGCGAGTTAAGCAAAGGAGCAGCCATGCATGGCGGACATCATCATCATAATCCACACGATCACGGGCATACGCACGAAGAGTTAGAAAATCCAGGTTACTTTGTCGAGCGTGAGCCACCGTTGAAGGACCGTGATTATAAGCAACGGCGTTTTACGGTTGGGATTGGTGGCCCAGTGGGTTCCGGTAAAACCGCCTTGGTGTTGTCCTTGTGTCGTGAGTTATCCGAGTCTATGAAATTGGGCGTCGTTACCAATGACATCTTTACCAAGGAAGATACCGAATTCTTGCAGCGAAATCATGCCTTGCCAGCTGAACAAATTGTTCCCGTTGAAACCGGTGGCTGTCCACATGCGGCGATTCGTGAGGATATTACGGCTAATATGTTAGCGCTTGAGCAATTGACGGATGATGTTGACCCAGAGTTTTTATTGTTGGAAAGTGGTGGCGATAACTTGGCGGCTAATTTTAGTCGTGAGCTTGCTGATTATACGATTTATGTCATTGACGTTGCAGGTGGCGATAAGGTGCCGCGCAAAGGTGGTCCCGGTATTACGCAATCTGATTTGTTGATTATTAATAAAACTGATTTAGCGCCGATTGTTGGTGCTGATTTAGATGTTATGGATCGTGATGCGAAAAAAATGCGCGGTGACGGACCAACCGTTTTTGCACAAGTTAAAAATGGTGTCGCAGTGAAAGAAATTGCACAGCACATAGTTGATGCCTATCGATCAGCCTGTCAGCAACCGTCTGCGGCTTCATCCTAAATGCATACTACGCACGCAGCGTCGCTGCCGCCCCGTGAAGCGACGACTGTGGCAGCTGAATTGCACGTAGCATCAGTACAGCAAAAATCAGCAGTACTGACTGCACGTGCAGGGAATCCGCTGAAATTGTTGATTCCACAACAGAATGCCGCAGCCGTTTGGGCCTACACCACGACTTATGGCGGTGGCATTGTTGGTGGTGATGATATCCGTTTACAGGTGCGACTTGATGCGGATGCGCGTTTATTTTGTGCTACCCAAGCATCGACCAAGGTATTTAAGCAGCGCGAAGCTGGTGAGATTGCACGCCAGCATTTAATTGCTGATTGTGCTGAGCAAGCGCTGCTACTGTCATTGCCTGACC
>CBDUFM010000738.1:0-2251 GCA_965366325.1 uncultured bacterium | reverse complement strand
CGCATGGTGCAACGCGGACCGTGGAAATATGTGTGGTACGATGGTAAAGATCCTATTTTGCAAAATACTGATGATGATCCAGATGAATTAGAAAACCTAGCTGGTAAAGCTGCCTATACGGAATTACAGGCTGAATTACACGCCTTATTATTTAGCGATGATTACGATCCCGCATTGTTAAATAAAGTCGCCAAAGATAAAGCGAACTGCCTCAAAGTTATGACCCCATGGGGTCGCGAAGTCGGTTATGGTCCAGATGAAGTTTGGGAACGCCATCAGGCTAAGTATATTCTCTAAGACAGCTCTATTCAGCCTGCCTGATAACGGCGACGATATTGACCGGGTGGCAAGTCATATTTCTTTTTAAAAGATCGCGCAAAATGCCGCTCGTCGCCGAAGCCTGCGCGATAAGCAATTTCGCTGACAGCCAAATTGCGACTATTTAATAGCATCCGACGTGCGCGCTCTAAGCGCTCGTGATGTAATAATGCACGAAAACTCTGGCCGTAACATTCCTGCACGACGTGACTGGTGCGGCTTTCGGATAAGGACAGGGCCTGCGCCAAATCAGCAAGCCCGACGGATTCATGGGCATGCACATGTAACCAACGCCGAATAAGCGCATGACGATCTTGATTGTGCAGATCTGGACGAACCTGATCATCATCCCCATACAGATGCTCTAAGCGATATAATAAACTATCACCAAATGCCGTTAACACCCGACCAAGGCGTTCGCGCATAGCTGCAGGCCAACGCGGCAGTGCTAATTGTGCTGTCGTCACTGCTTCTGGAAAATCACGATCGGCTTGGGCCCGAGTCGAGCGTGCAGCTCCCGCGAAAATACTGGCGAGATGTGCACCTTCGCGAATGACGGGCACCACTAATTCACTCGCGCCCTTCCAACAATGATGCGTAAATGGTTTCGCTTTTTTACGCGCTAATTCATTTTGCGCCTGTGAACAATGTTGAATACATTCCTGTGTATGCAGCAAGCGACAAATGGGTGCCTGATGAATAATGCGACTCGCCAAAAACCATGATTCGCCATTAGCCAAACGAAACACACCGCTGACATCGTGAATGCAGAGATACGCGCCCAACAAGGCCTCTAAGTCACGGAATTGCCGCTCAATCGCCCAACGCTGATCCTCGCCTAGCCGAGCAGGCGGGAGCTCCGGTGCGCGGGCGCGATCGTAATCCACTTGGTCAAAGGTGCTCATTATGCCATATATAGCATCTTACGACACTTTTACAGCATCCAGCCCCCTTCACAGGCCTAGGGTCTATCACTAGGATAGCGCGCAATTAGTCAGCCCAGAAAGGCAGCAGCATGGACACATTGAAGCTCACTCTTCCAACAACCCTTTCCGTTCGTGATAAGGCAGATGTCATCGTCATTGGCGGTGGCCCCGGCGGCATCGGTGCCGCTGTTGCTGCTGCGCGGCATGGCGCAGATGTCTTATTAATTGAGCATTACGGATTTTTGGGTGGTATGGCAACTGCTGGTGAAGTGAATCCCTTTATGCCCAATCATTTCCAAAAAGAATCGCTCGACACGGGAATTTTTGAAGAATGGCTCGACACCATGAAACGCTACGGTGGCGTGCGTGGCAATAGTCGGGTTTTTGATCCCCAAACCGCACGCTTAGCTGCCGAGGATTTATGCCGCGAAGCCGGTGTACGCTTACTCTATCATCATCGGATCGCGCATGTCGAACACAGCGATAATCGTATCACCGGTTTAGTCCTGCATTCAAAAAGTGGCTTAAGCGCAGCAACAGCCAAACAATATATCGACAGCACCGGCGATGCAGATTTAGTCGCTATGGCTGGCGGAGCCTTTCGCGTTGGTAACGACGCCGGTGATCCACATGTACAGCCTATGACCCTGTGCTTTAAATTAATGCTGGCCGAAGATGCCATTCCTGACGGCCTTGAGCCGGGTGATGCTTTGCATAAAGCGCGTCCACAGATTCAAGAAGCCTATAAACGCGCGCAAGAAGCTGGCCGCACCTCCAATCCGCGCGAAAATGTTTTAATGTTCCGCAGCGTTGAAGACCGGGTTATTCATTTTAATTCCACCCGCGTGATTCATAAATTATCCACTAATGGCCAAGAATTGAGTGAGGCCGAAATCGAAGGGCGCAAGCAATTACGCGAACTCGTCGATATTTTACGTAACGAAATTCCCTTATTTAAAAACTGTAAGTTATTTTCGATTGCACCGCAGATCGGCATACGTGAAAGT
>CBDUFM010000737.1:0-2256 GCA_965366325.1 uncultured bacterium | reverse complement strand
GTGTCGCTGAGCTCGGCTCCGTCACAGTTAATCAAGAGCGCCAACTTATGGACCTACCCTACGTCCATCATGCTGTTGGGCACATTAGCTGTAAGCTTAAAGCGGATGTACGTCTTCCTGATATGCTACGCGCTTGTTTTCCCCCAGGCTCCATCACTGGTGCCCCCAAAATTCGAGCAATGGAAATCATTAACGAACTCGAAATACAAGCACGCGGCGCCTACTGCGGTTGTTTTGGCTGGATCGGTGCTGGGCATGCCTGTGAATTAGCGGTTGCTATACGCTGCATGCAAATGGATAGTCAGCATATTCGCATTGATGCCGGTGGTGGCATTGTCATTGACTCCGCAGCAGATAGCGAGTGGCAGGAATTAAATGATAAAGCCAGTGCCATGCACAAAGCGCTCAGCCGATTTAGAGCTCCCTCATGAAAACATGTCTCTCACTTATGTGCATATGCTACTGTCTCTGCGCCTGTCGCTTCGAGCCAGAAAAAAAAGAAAATCCACAAGCAGCGACACACGCCGCCACCATGGATAGCATCCGTGCATTCATTGACGCTGGCAATATAAGCCGCGCACAAAGTGCCTTAGACCAAGCCTTTGCTGATGGCTTCAAACATCCGATGGCCTATTTTTTACAAGGCCGCATCAGCATGTCTGAAGGGGACGCCGAGTCCGCCGCCGCCAGTATTCCGTGGTTTGAAAAAGCCATTACCGCTAGCCCAGGCTGGGTCGAGCCGCGTTTATTATTAGCCCAGGCCTGTATCCGTGACAATCGCTTACGCCGTGCCGAACAATTATTCCACGACATTGACACCTTGATTCCACATAGTGCTACTGGCCCCTATGGTCTTGGTCTGATTGATTCCCTCGACGGACTTCAGGAACAAGCCGTTGCCCACATTGACGAAGCGCTCAAACGCAGTCCTGATTACGGACCAGCGATTATTTTACGGGCACAATTAGCTGGTAAACAAAATCAGGAAGGGCTTCAACGCAGCCTCTACGAGCGCTATATTGCCATTGACCCTCAACATGCTGGTGCCCACCTCGCACTTGGTAAACTCTACCAAAAGAATGGGCGTCTCGATGATGCCTGGCGTTCCTTTAAGCGCAGCTATGCATTACAGGCCAACAGCGATACTGCCCGACTCCTCGCTGAGCTAGCCAATTTACGCAATGACCAAGAGCAACAGCAATTTTGGCTTAAACGTGCCGGTGTCGTAGAACAAGAAGCAGTCCGCAACCTAGCAAAATAAATCTGCTGGCTGCGGCGTTACGCATCGCAACGAGCAGTCAACCAGCTAAAGCTTTGCCTTGTGTACTGCTTAGGTCGCCGCTTCTGCCTGCATGTGCACCACGCGTTGTGGAAATGGGATATCAATATTATGTTTATCCATCAATTGCTTCATACCTTTTTGCAGGCGCCAAAACACATCCCAATAATCTTCCGTATTGACCCATGGACGTACAGCGAAATCCATACTACTTTCACCCATCGCCAATACCTCCACGATACAGCCCGGATCTTCAAGCACACCTGGATCAGCCTCTAACAATTCTTTAACAATTTTCTGAACAAAATCTAAGTCAGAACTATAACCTACAGATAGAACTAAATCGAGACGGCGCGTTGGGTTTTTGGTAAAATTAACAATCGTATTGCCCCACACTGAACTATTTGGAATAATAACCACTTTATTATCAGGGGTCATCATCGTGGTATTTACAATCGACAATTCTTTTACTTTGCCCGTCACACCATTTACTTCTACAACATCGTCCACATCAAATGGTTGATAAATCAAAAGCATCAAACCACTAGCGAAATTGCTCAGCGTACCCTGAATGGCAAAGCCAACGATAAAACCGGCAACTCCAAGGCTCGCAATAACTGGCCCCATTTCGACACCGACCGTTTGCAACGCAACCACGAGGCCAATGATTAAAAACGCTCGGCTAGTCCAGGTTACGAAAAAAGATTGTAACAGTGCGCTTGGCTTACGCTTTGCATGATTTAAGGCCCCGGCAACCGTGGCTCCACTGATACGACCGATGACCCAGGCCACCAACATAATGACGATAAAGATAATGGCATTTATAAGCAAGGTCGTAGAAAAAAAGTTACACGCCGCGTCTATCCACTCTTGAAACAGCGAGCCAGCGTTCGCCAGCGGATCAGGCTCCATGCCCGCTGTTGCCGATTCGATATGCGGTCCCGCTTCAGCGCCCGTCGTGAGATTGTTTGCGTCTA
>CBDUFM010000736.1:0-2260 GCA_965366325.1 uncultured bacterium | reverse complement strand
TCAGCATAGACGCGGTATTTATCGCAGCATAAATATATTAGCGTTTCTTTTCTGAGGCGACCAAACTTTTTAATTGTTGTTTGACTTGTGCAGTCATGTTATCCAAGTTGCCAAATAATTCTAAGAGGCTGGCGGCTTCGGCGGCATCGACCATGCCATCATCAAGTGTATCGGCGATATCGGTGGTGAGGCGGCCGACCAGGCGCAGTACTTCGCGCAGTTCTGATGGAATACGTAGCGGGCGAAAATCATGATCGACTTGGCCTTCGAGTGCGGTGCACAGGGCATCACAGATTTTAGGATGATGTTTCTGTTGCGTTTCCGCACGTGCGAGATCAAGCACTTCTTCAAAAAACCACGGTTGTTCGCCGCGTATACGGCGGCGCATCGTATCCGTAGAAACGCCAATAACGCTCGCCGCTTCGCTGACACCAATCTCATCGACGTAACTGGCGAGTGATTCGTGAAGGCATTGAAGCGAAGTCATTCTAGCAGGTAAAGCACGCATGCGGATCATCCTTGATAAGTTGAAAGTCATCATGTGTCTAAATGACGTACAACAAGTAGAAAGGATGGAAATAGGTGTATAGGGACAAACATACACGTGCAGTTTTTGATCAACAAACACGCTTTACCCCACGACCGCAGGCGCAGCCCAAGCATACTCAGACCGTGCTGCAATCACTGTGGCTGGCAGCTATCTTATTTGGCATCCAAATGTGCTGCGCGTATATGCACTACGAGGACATCGGCTTAATAGCTTTGTTGTCGCTCACCTTTGGCAGCTTAATTAGTTTAGTGATGGCCCATACACAGGTTCGGATGCTGAGTGGTGCCTGTTGTGTCGCATTAGGTTTTCTGTTGTCTGGGTTGATTTTATATTTGTTTGGGCATATGGATGCCCGTTTAATTGCAGTCATAGCCAGCATGGGATTTTTACCGGGACTGTATATTGGTTTTGGCGCGCGGATGCGCAGTTTAGATTAATGTAAACCGAGCCT
The DNA here is from genome assembly GCA_965366325.1 of uncultured bacterium. Lineage (GTDB taxonomy): Bacteria > Planctomycetota > UBA11346 > UBA11346 > UBA11346 > JANQLF01. The sequence goes on along the minus strand of CBDUFM010000736.1, from coordinate 1,259 downwards.
CATCAGCATCGAAATGTAGTAGCGGCTCTTGGTGGATGCTCGCGGGGTCTATTTTTAACAGCGCGAGTGGATTAGACCTGCTAACGCGCATGAGTTCTTCAAACGATAATAAATTTAAAGAAGCCAATTGATTCATGCAATCAAACATCATCGCAGACGAGCCGACCAAACAGCCTTTTTCTGGATTATGAAGTTTACCGTTTTCTTCTAAAAGAACGTTATTGCCGAGGGTGTCGTATGCGCCCGGCGCTAGTCCAGCGATAGGCGAGGCATCGCTGACGACAATGGTTTTTTCAATACCTTTGGCGCGTAGCATAACTTTTTGTACGCTGGCAGGTAAATGATGACCGTCGGTAATTATCATCGCGCTCAGGGCATCTTGTGCTAATCCTGACCAGATGGGATTGTGATGACGATCAATGTGATTGGGAATACCGTTGCCTAAGTGGGTGAGTGAACTGGCTCCTGCTGCTGCAAGGCGTGCCATGTCTTCACATTCCGCAAGGCTATGCCCAAGCGCAACCTGAATGCCTTGGGCAACAGCAGCACGACATAGTTCATCGGCCCCTGGTAAATCGGCTGCAATCGTTAGCAATTTTATGTGACCTCCAGCTAATGCTTGGAGGCGTTCTAAAATCGCCGGATCTGCTGCTTGGCAGTAATCAGGATTATGAGCGCCTATGGCGCCTGGCTTGGGCGATAGAAAAGGACCTTCTAAATGCAGACCCAGTAAACGTCCCTGATAGCAGCTATCGTTAAGAATGGCAGCCATACGTGGGAGGGTTTGCTCATAGATGGCGAGTGGCGCTGTGATCAGGGTTGGTAAAAAGGCGCTCGTGCCGCTGGCGAGAACGCCATCACAGGCTTGGCGCAGGCGGGCGTCGTCGTTGTCGGCGTCACCAAAATCAATGCCGAGATAGCCATTTACTTGTAAGTCAACAAAACCCGCCGTTTGATGTATCATGCGCGAATTGTGGAAGCTATTAAGTGGCTGTAAACCAATCAGTCCGCTGCTTGAATCTGACTACGCACATAGGCGGCAATCTCACGAACGGGCGCAACCCAGACCTGTGGATGATCGGCGAGATATTGGCAGATGGCTAGATGGTCATCTTGTGTAACGAATAAATTATGGGAGCCGCTGCCCACGCCGTGTATTTCTACAATTTGCCAGTGCTGTGCGAGAATGGCCTGCTCAAGATGCGCGATACATTGTGCACGGGGCAGTAAATCAAATACGCGATTGCCTAAATTATTCA
>CBDUFM010000735.1:0-2262 GCA_965366325.1 uncultured bacterium | reverse complement strand
CGTTGGAGCCTCGCACCCGATCGCTGTCTCTCAGACGGTGTCGCTGATGATAAAGTCTATTCCAAACGGGCTTGTTTAATTGACCACTTTTCTTTAAACTTTGATGGCTTGGATATAGATCCATCATTAGTAAATAAACTCGATCCGATGTTTCACCTGCTCCTTCACGCAGGTCGTGATGCGTGGCAGGACTGTAAAAATAGTAACGTTAACAAAGAAAAAACTGGCATAATTATTGGTAATATTGCTTTGCCAACAGAGTATGCATCACGCTATACAGACGATGTGCTTGGTGAAATATTCTGCAAGCAACTCGATCTACCCAGTATGCCCACCTATAATGTCGATGCACGCAATCGTTATGTCGCTGGTCTACCAGCTGGCGTCCTTGCTCAAGCGCTACATTTAGGAGCAGGCACATTTACTTTGGACGCTGCATGCGCCTCATCATTATACGCCATAAAATATGCAGCTGATGCCTTACTCAGTGGGCGCGTTGATTGTATGCTCGCCGGTGGTTTATCCCGCCCTGATTCACAGTACACACAAATGGGCTTTAGCCAATTACATGCACTTTCAGAGTCAGGTAATTGTGCGCCGTTTAGCAATGATGCCGATGGCTTAGTAGTGGGTGAAGGCGCAGGCATCATCGTCATGAAGCGTTTGGAAGACGCTCTTAAAGATGGCGATCAAATCTATGCGTGTTTAGCAGGCTCCGGATTGAGCAACGACATCGAAGGAAACTTATTTTTGCCGGCCAGTGAAGGTCAATACCGTGCCATGTGCGCAGCTTATGAGCAAAGCCAGTGGCCAATTAACAGTGTTGATTTAATTGAATGCCATGGGACAGGAACGCCCAAAGGTGATAGCGTCGAATTTAATTCACTTACTCAATTATGGAAAGGCCTTGAGCCTGAGCAGCAAGATGACTGCGTGATCGGGTCTGTAAAAAGTAATGTAGGTCACTTATTAACTGGTGCCGGCGCAGCAGGCATCATCAAAATATTATTAGCCTTCAAACACCACACCCTACCACCTACTGCAAATTATAAAACTGCCTCTAGTGAATTTGATATCCAACACAGTCCGTTTCGTGTATTGCAAACCGCAGAACAATGGAAACAACCAACGCAACATCCACGACGTGCCGCAATTAGCGCATTTGGTTTTGGCGGCATTAATGCGCATCTGCTATTGGAAGAATGGAGCCATGAAGCAGCAGCACCGACACTACAAACAGCGTACCACGATGAATATATTGCCATCGTTGCCTGTTCGGCGCATTTTTCAGATTGGGATACTTTAGACGCCGTTGAAAACCGCATGTTCAACCAGCACGATGAAACGGCACCCAGCACACCAAGTCATTGGTATGGCTCAGCAGAACAAGACCGCGTAAAAACATTTAGTATTAATCAGGTCGATGTGCCCATTGGCCGTTTTCGCATACCACCAACTGAGTTAAGTGATTGCTTACCACAGCAATTATTAATGTTGCAAGTTGCTGCTGATACCCTTGATCAATTAGCGTTAAACAACAATGAGAATCTCTATCGGTGTGGTACTTTTATTGGCATTGGCCTTGATCCCAACACCTGTAATTTTCACTTTCGTTGGTTCTTAGAAAACCAGGTAAAAGATGATTGGGGTAAGGCGCTCAATCAGCAGCAACAAGCACAATGGCTCGCTGCATTGCGTACAGAATTTTTCCCCCCATTAACTGCCAATAGGACTATGGGTGCACTTGGCGGTATTGTTGCGAGCCGCGTTGCCCGCGCACTGCGCATAGGCGGACCAAGCTTTACTATCTCCAATGAAGAATGCAGTGGCATGCAAGCGCTTCAAATGGGTGTCGAGTCACTACGACGAGGAGAAATTGACCAAGCCCTCGTTGGTGCAGTAGACTTTGCATCCGAAATTCGCGCTGCCCTCAGTCATGCACACACCCGCCCACTCGGTACGGAACAGGGATTCTTTCAACAAGATAAACACGGAACGATCCTTGGTGATGGCGCCTGCGCATTTGTCCTTAAGCGCCTCAGCGACGCTGAACGTGATGGCGATCAGATTTTTGCCTGTGTAAAAGACATCTACAATCATCACAGCGCCAATGTGGAAGCAGGCACACCGCAAGCAGCTGCACTAAGCCACTGCCTTGAAGAGGCACATAAGAAACATGATATCAATCAACTTGGGCTGCTCATTACCCATGGCTCTGGTGATTTACAGGAAAATACACTAGAGACCGCAGCGTTTACACCC
>CBDUFM010000734.1:0-2262 GCA_965366325.1 uncultured bacterium | reverse complement strand
ATTTTTGCCTTCATTTTACCGCGCACCTGAACAGGATACTCGATTTCATCAGCAATTAATTCTGATTCATCAAAACTAGGCCAGGTAACTTCGTCTACAACAACACCAATGCGCTCTAACAACTCACATGCAATATGCGGTGCCATCGGCTTCAGGATACTTAACAAGGCAATTAAAGCCGTCTTGCACACACCGGCGTCTAATTGGTCTGGCTTCAAATCATTAAACAAAGTCATACACTCGGCAATCGCCACATTAAACGAAAAGTCTTTTTCCATCGCATGTGTCGCGCGTTTAATGCTTTGATGCATACAGCGAATTAATGCGGTATCCTTTTCTGACGGAGCTGATTTTGCGCTTCCCGCATAGGCATCAACTTTCCACACCGCAGGAAAACGCTCGACCAAGTCATGCAAACGGCGCAAGAATCGCGCACAACCTGCTACACCCGCTTCATTCCAATCTAAATCTTTTTCGGGCGGCGCAGCAAACAAGGAAAATAAACGTGCTGTATCCGCACCATAGAGATCAATCAATTCTTGCGGATCGACACCATTATTTTTCGATTTAGACATTTTTTCAATACGTCCAACCACAACAGGTTTGCCGTCCGACTTTAACGTCGCTGCTGTTACGCGACCCTTATCGTCTTTTAGCACATCCACATCATCTGGTGCGTAATAGACTTTTTTCTCTTGGCCGTTTGCATCATTCTCTACACGATAATAAGTTTCTTTAACGACCATCCCTTGGCACAATAAGCGCTTAAATGGTTCGCGCACTTCGGCGTAACCCATATCAGCCAATGACTTCATAAAGAAACGCGCATATAATAAATGCATGCATGCATGCTCAATGCCGCCAACATATAAATCGACGGGCAACCAATGATCGACACGCTTCTTATCCAACGGCCCTTTCTCATCGGGACAGGTATAACGGGCAAAATACCAACTTGATTGGAGAAAGGTGTCAGCCGTATCGGTTTCGCGTCGAGCAGGCTCGTAGCCGCTTTGTGTTTGTACTTTTAATTCCGTTCCATCGTTTGCCGTTGTGGCCCAACTAGGATGCTTTTCGATCGGATTACCCATGCCATCAAAAACCACATCCTCTGGGAGCGTAACCGGCAAATCTTGCTTACGCAAAGGCACAGCGCCCATTTCTTCACCATAGACATAGGGAATTGGGTTACCCCAATAACGCTGACGACTAATACCCCAATCGCGCAAGCGCCAGGTGATTTGCAAGCGGCCTTTTTGTTCGTCTTCCAGCCACTTAGTAATCGCTTCTTTCGCAGCATCACTGCGCTGGCCGTCAAATTGACCTGAATTAATTAAGACACCCACCTCGGTAAACGCTTCGCTTAATGCGGCGTCTTTATCCGCCTTATCGGCAAGAATAACGGGTTTAATTGGCAAGTCATAGGCCTTGGCAAAGGCAAAGTCGCGCGCGTCATGTGCCGGAACAGCCATAACCGCACCGGTACCATAGTCAGCCAAAACGAAATTGGCCGCATACACAGGAACTTTATCGCCATTAACTGGGTTAATCGCATAAGCGCCGGTAAAGACGCCTTTTTTCTCTGCTTTATCACCAGTACGATCTTCTTCTGACTGGCTGTGCAGCTCTGCTTTAAATGCCTCAATCGCAGCGCGCTGTTCGTCGCTCACAATTTTTTCAATTAATGCATGCTCTGGTGCTAAGGACATAAATGTCACGCCAAATACCGTATCAGGTCGCGTCGTAAAAACCGTTATTTTTTCTGCGTGGCCTTCGATTTCGAAATCAATTTCTGCGCCAACACTACGCCCAATCCAATTGCGTTGCATCGTCCGCACTGCGTCTGGCCACTCTTCCAAGCCATCGATACCATCTAACAATTCTTCGGTGTACGCCGTGGTGCGCATAAACCACTGCGGTAATTCTTTTTGAATAACTGGCGTACCGGTACGCCAGCATTTGCCGTCTACAACCTGCTCGTTAGCCAAAACCGTATTTAATCCGGTTGACCAGTTCACCATGCTGCTCTTGCGATAGACCAAACCCTTTTCGACTAAGTCTAAAAATAATTGCTGCTCGCGATGAGCATAATCAGGATCACTGGTTGCAAATTCTCGCGTCCAATCATAGCTGAAACCCATACTCTTTAATTGACCGCGCATATGCGCAATGTTTTCATAGGTCCATTTTTTGGGATGCTGGCCACGATCAATTGCAGCCTGCTCAGCGGGCAAACCAAAGCTGTCCCAGCCCATTGGATGC
>CBDUFM010000733.1:0-2263 GCA_965366325.1 uncultured bacterium | reverse complement strand
CTAGCATGCACAGGAACTATCGCAAAGTCCGACTTGCATTGCAAGCACCTCCTTTTCATTAGCTCTGCATGCATTAATGCACCTTTATTTGTGTGACACGGACCACAGCATGTTATTAAATACATGTCATAATTTCGGCGTTTCTACATGCACGCCATCCACTCAGGCGCACGATCATTTTGATGTCATGCATATTCCTATTGTAAAATAGCCGTCGAAGCTAAGACTAGACACACAGAGACCCTAGGACCATTTGACAACTTAGCTTCTTATTAATATGACACAAAATCCCAAAGACTCCCTATCTGCGCAAGGCTATAAAAAAGCCCTCGTACACACCATTTCCGATGAGTCTTTTAACCCACAAAGCATAGAAGCGCTCGCTGAAACCCTAAGCGATGATCAGCTTAATGCACAACGCACAAACGACGACATAAAAAACATTCTGCTCGATACCTTAGATTTTGACAACTTAGACGATAAATTCATAGATTTCTATCCAGCCGATGAAGAGAGCAGTTTTGATCGCCAAGCCATCACCAAGGATGCCGACTGGGATCCCTTTGACCAAAATACAACCCTAGGCATCGACAGTGACAACGCACAAGATGTCCTGGAGGAGAATTACATTCCGGGACGTTACAAAATACGTCACCCCTTAGGGTCTGGAGCAAGCGGGCAGGTTTTCGCAATCAGCGACAATAACCTACAACGCCATATCGCTATCAAGTTTATGCATCCGCAACACATGTCTGCCATAGAAAAAGTGCAAGACTTTATAAAAGAAGCACAGACCACGGCCAAACTTAATCACCCAAACATTCTACCCATACACGACCTTGATTTTACAGACGGGTCCATTCCATTTTTCTCAATGCGCAAAGCCGAAGGCCATAGTCTCGCAGAATTAATCGATCACTCAAAAAAAGGCCCACATCCACTCATTTCTAACATAGCAAAAAAAATACAAGTCATCATAAAGGTTTGCGACGCCGTTTCATACGCACACAGTAAAGGCATCATCCATGGCGACATTAAACCCGGCTACAGTATGGTTGGAAACCATGAAAATATTATAGTTCTTGATTGGGGATCCAGCAGTTCCACAGATGTTCAGCAAAACAAAAAAACAAAAATCATCGGCACGCCCATATTCATGGCCCCAGAACAAGCGCGCAAAGAATATGCAAGCACACTGAGCGATGTGTACTGCATAGGTGGCACCTTATTTCAACTACTCACACTACGCTTCCCTGTTTTTCACCACAATCCACAGACTTTCTGGGAACTAAAAAAACGAGGGCACATTGACTGGCCCACTGCACAAGAATCCAAAACGTTACCAGCACCGCTACTCTCCATTCTTAAAAGGGCCCTCGCAGAGCATGCAGAACAACGCTACCCGAGTGTCAACGCACTGCGTCAAGATCTCATCAATTTCATTAACGGCGATGCGATAAGCGCACATCAAGACAAACCGTGGCAAACGCTCAAGCGCTTTTATCAAAAAAACAAAAGTAGCACCTTACTCAGCCTTGCGACTTTATGTGCTATCACCGTGATTGGCTTGCTCATTTACCTCGAGAAACTTAAAGAGCAAAGCCGCTGGCAGCTCATCCACAGTGAGAACTTTGATCATTACACGCAGCAGGACTTAGCGCAGAATTGGACCGCATTTCATTTTGCTAATTGGAAAATTGAAAACCAACAGTCAGTTGATCTTGCTCAAGAAAATACGTGGGTCACAGCACAGGGCGGCCTCCAACCACGCACGCCTTATGCCGGCTTTAAAGGCTCAAATGACATCAGCCCCAACTTACCCGTAGCAGGTGACATAAAATTCTCTTTCACTGTGCGCACTAAAAACGCCCTGCCCTATTGTAATGTTTTCATTGGTGGGCGAAACCGCTTTCAAGGTTACACCTTTCACGTTGGACGATGGGGCGGCAATCGACGCGTCACACTGACTAAAGGCGCAACAATGATACCACTTAAGTTTGGCAGCATTGAAATCCCGCTCCAGCGCGACGTAAGCTGCACTTATTGCGTTGAAAAAACCAATGACAGCGTCCGTCTCTTCATGGACGATAAACTAATTATTGAATACGTCGATCCCATCCCTCTTATCGGCTCACAGCACGAATACTTTGGCATTGAAGGAGATAGCAAAAATCAAACGATTGACAATCTGCAGGTCTGGACCAAGCATTTACCAGAAAAAGTACATGCCATTACGCTTGCTGATAGCTATTTTAACGATGGC
>CBDUFM010000732.1:0-2265 GCA_965366325.1 uncultured bacterium | reverse complement strand
CATTCATGTAAGAGCCGGTCGGCAGGCGAATAGCCAAACCCACCCCCACGATGGTTTCACTGCTTTCATGGGCTTTATATGCTGCGTAGTCGCGGCCTGCCAAAGGCGGTGCGCCATACAGATTTACGGCAAAACGCACAAAGGTATCTGCCATGCCACTTCGCGTTGCCGATGAGGGCGTTCCGGCAACCAAACCTGTCCAACGCCCCTCCTGATACGCCTGCGTTACATCCACCCGAGCAGACTTTCCCAGCGCTTCAAAACTGCGTACCCATGTGCGCATAGTCAGCTCGACATCCTCCAGCTGCAGTGCGGGGTCTGTCGATATATCGGCCTCACCATACACATAGGTCAGGCCACCGAAGTTGGTGTCTAAGGGCAGATGATTCCACTTGCGAGGCTCTGGCTCCAAAGCCCATGTCGGCTGCACCATGAGAAACAACAGGAATACACGAAGAGCAACACACAAGCCTTGAGGGCCGTAAAGGCCATTATGCTTTGGCTTGCCCATTTTGCCCTCTCATACCCGGTAATACTTTGGCATACTCAATACCCAGCTCTTGAATTGCCTGATTAATTGCCAAGTTCAAATCGGCAATGATGTGTTTGCTTTCTGTCATGTCCGTCGTTTCAATAAACGCCTTAACATTTACCTCAAAGCCAAACTCACCAATATTTTCCAAGTGCACTCGACTGCTCGTCTCGTCAATCTTTGAGTGCTCCTCAAGAATATTGCGAATAGCCTCCATCGCCTGCTCAATTTCAGCGCGCGCGGTATTGTGGGCAAAATGCAGTATTCGTGAAAAATTAAACTTATCGCGCATTGAATAGTTTTCAATCGCGCCAGCAGCCAATTGCGAATTCGGTATAAACACCACAGAGCGATCCATGGTGCGAATGCGTGTCGACCACAGCCCGATCTCTTCAATTTTGCCGCGAACGCCGGCTGCCATGCAGTAATCGCCGGCTTTCATAGGCCCGGACGCGTAAATCGTAATCGTGGCGATCAGGTTTTCCAGTGATTTCTGTGCAGCCAAGGCCACAGCCAAACCGCCGATACCCAAGCCGGCAACCAAGGTCGTAATGTCATAACCAATATTGTTTAGCCACATCAGCGCGGCCGTAATGACCGCTAATATTTTGGCCGTAGTCGCTAATGGCTTTAACAATACCACCGCATCTTTCTTGCCTTGTTTCTGTAAGCGGTACGCCCAATACTCCTTCAACAGAGTGATAACCCAAAGCAAAAACCAGGTATGCACCAGAATGCGCAAGGTGCCTGCTTTGGCAATAGCCTGAGCTTCCAGACTGAAATGAAAAAAACCTAATGCGTAATGCGTCATGTAGAGCATCAACAGCAATCGCACAGGGCCGTCAATAAACGATTTCGCATGAAAGTGTACACTCGGCTTCCATTGCGAGATAAGCCAAAGTAATAAAAAGCAAACAGGCTTGGCAAGAATAAAGGTGAGTATCAACAAGGCAAAAAACAAAAACCACATCCAGCTTTCAACACCAAGAAACTTGAATGCCGGGATGGTTTTTGCAAACTGTTCCTCAAGCGCATTGTAGCCAAAGAGTTCATACAACTGCGGAAGCTGCGCCACCGTACGATTGGAAATCTTCCAGATGAACCGGTCTTCAGGACCCGGTACGCGCTGCAACAATATGTCATAGCGACGCTCAGGCCCTTCAATGACGCCCAACAAGTCTCGATAGGACGGCAAGCCATCTTCGATATGCCCGTCATTACTTTTGCTCAAGCTCGAAATATCGACCCACAGGGTTTTGTCTAACACCACCTTCAGATGGCGCGCTAACTCAGCCTGCCCAACGGTCAATACTTCCTCGGGCACATTGCGAAAATCCAGATAGTGCTTTGCCCGCTCGTAATCATAGCGGTTGGCGGCTTTTAAAAAGCTGACCACTGAGTCCCTTGGGGTATCACGCGAATAATCGTCATGGGCAATATGGGCCTGGCTGGCAGCCGCCGCAGTTTCCTGCTCGTGAACCGCTTTACTGTCGAGCATATCTTTAATCGAAGGCTCGTCCTCAGCCCAGGCGCCTTGCGCACCCGCAGCCACGATAAACAGCATCAGCAACAGATGACGCACTGAAGCAGTCAATCGAGTGTTTCTTATCATCCTTAATACCCTCTTGCTGGCTCACGCGACCGGCGCTGCGCGCTTACGTCAGGAATAACCCAAGCGCCCATTAAGGCAGATCAGCCAGCACTTTTTCAAGCAAATACGCACTAAAACCCTC
>CBDUFM010000731.1:0-2271 GCA_965366325.1 uncultured bacterium | reverse complement strand
AGTTACGTCCTGTTTCCCCAATTTTAAACCGCCTTAAATCATTATCGGGTGGACTCTTAGAGTTATGTGATCCTGACACGCCGAGTTGGGCCCAGGCACGTTTGAGTGAGCTGCTCGCTGAATCGGGTGTCCACCCAACGCCATGCCAAGGCCAGCCACATCCTGACTTTCACGAGGTCATGGGTACTGTGGTCACTGATCAAGTTGCTGAGGGCCATATTGCCCTTATCGAGGCGCCTGGTTTCTCTTTGCGCGGTGATCGCGGTGATTTGTTCTCTTTGCGTAAAGCGAAAGTGCGCATCGCAGGCAAGGTCGCTGCTGATACGCAGGCGCAGAGCAAGCTAGGTATCGATACTAAAGAGGCGGCTGTTGCCCCTGCGGCAGCTACTGAAAAAGCGCCAGCAAGCGTTAGTCCAGCAAGCACATCTGAAAAAGTAAATCCAGAAAAAAAACCTGCTCAAGCTGTTGAGGCTAAAGCTTCAGCAACGTCAGCACAGCCTGCGCGCGAGTCAGGAAATCAGCGCGCACCAAGTGCCAAGGCTGCTGAATCAGACAAGGAGTCTGAGAGTAAAACGACCAGCGTCGATAAATTAGCCTCTGCAAGTGTTGGCCCTGTCATTGATGAGCCTGTTCCAGCGGCAGCGCCACATGCGCATCGTGCTCCAAAGACATCACAGGCTGCGGCTTTGCCATTAGTGGCGCAGCCAGAAGAAGAATTAGACGCACGCGGTTTAGCTGCTGTATTTGGTAAACTTGGTTTGCATAAACAAATTCAAGCTGATTTACACGCTATGGGTTTTGAGCAGCCATCACCGATTCAAGAGCAGTGCATACCGATTGCCTTGACGGGTAGTGATATTATTGGCCAAGCGCAAACGGGGACCGGTAAAACGGCAGCGTTTGTTCTACCGATTCTGCATCATTTATATAATTGGTCTGGCAAGGGACCGGTCGCATTAATTATGTGTCCAACCCGTGAACTGGCCAAGCAAGTGCATCGTGAATTTATTCGCATGGCTGGACAGAGCGCAGCACGCGCAGCTTTAATATACGGCGGCGTGAGTATGGATGATCAATTTGATGCGTTAGCTACGAATCCACATGTGATTATCGGCACCCCTGGTCGTCTGATTGACCATATTAAGCGCCGCACTTTGGATTTATCGCGACTCAAGGTATTGGTTCTTGATGAAGCGGATCAAATGTTGGACATCGGGTTTTTGCCAGACATCGAGTATGTATTCAAGCACAGTAATCCAGAGCGTCAGTGTTTGCTATTCTCAGCAACTATGGCCGGCGAAATATTGCGCATTACCCAGCAATATCAAAAAGATCCAGCACATGTACACGTGCGCCCTGAATTTATGACTGCCGATAGTGTGGATCAAAAATTCATTGCCGTTGATCGAAATAAAAAGAACGATTTATTAGCGCATTTTATTGATACGCATAATCCAGAGCAGCTAGTGGTCTTTTGTAAAACAAAGGCACAGACCGACCGTGTTGCCCAGGTCTTGCGCAAAAAGAAAAAGAAGGCCTCTGCTATTCACGGTGATTTGCCGCAGAACAAGCGCGAGCGTACCCTGCAGGATTTCCGTGATGGCAAAGTCCATGCATTGATCGCAACTAACGTTGCTGCGCGTGGCTTAGATATTCCAGCAATCTCACATGTTGTTAATTACGATATTCCAGAAAACCCTGATGAATATGTGCATCGTATTGGCCGAACCGGCCGCATGGGTGCCTCTGGCGTCGCACGAACCTTTATTACCTCTGAAGACGGTCAGTTCTTGGTTGAGATCGAAAAGTTAATTGGCTTCGAATTAGAAGAAGAACAAATAGAAGGATTTACAGCGAGCACAAAAACAGAAGTGAATCGTAGTATTGCCGATACTCCAACAAACACCCCACGCCTCTTAAAACCCCTCGTGGGCGGCATTCGCCTAGGACGCAGAAGGCGCTAGAACGTTTATTGTATAATAAAATAAAAACCGCGGCTTAAATTAAGTTGCGGTTTTTTTATGAGATTGTTTTTAAGAGACGAAGTTGGAATAAAAATAGAAAGCGACAACGCGAAGCGGGAGGTCGCGGGAGGTCATAGGGGAAGTATTCCCCTAAAACATTAGATAGGCACCACCAAGAATAATCGCTAAACCGGCACAGCGATACACAAGCACATCAGCTTGACCAATGTTGAGGCGTTGGTCGAGGAGGCGTGCGGTGATGCTGGCGCGCATCCGACGCAGTGGGCGAGCCATGAAGATTAAGAGG
>CBDUFM010000730.1:0-2272 GCA_965366325.1 uncultured bacterium | reverse complement strand
TCAGAGCATGCCCATTTCATTTATGACGCGGGTTCTGTCTGTCAGTCCGGATAAAGATGGTTTTGCGATTCAGGTGGTCAATGCGGGCGGTCTGTACACGTTTCATGCTCAACGAATTATCGACACGACTGCTACATTTATTTCTGACCCACAGACGCAGGTCGCTATACGTGATGCCTTTGTTGGTGTGCATTTACGGGCGCAGCCAAAATTAAATCTGCAAACTGAATCTCATGATCAAAAAGAGTACGCATTTATCCGTGGCGCCTTTGAGACAGAAGCGAGTTTGCACCTCAGGCTTGGTGAAGACCGGAGCTTGCCGCGAGTGAGAAAGCAGGTTCATGATTTTTTAATCCAGCGGCCAGAAGCATTGCGCCATTGGAATTGTACAGCCGTTGCGACGCGACTGCGTTTAGCGGTTGAAGCAGTAGATAGCGGCACAGCCGGCTGGACACATCAGCCAGCATCACAGTACGCGCATGTGATCGCGGCAATTGACGCCGGTACATGTGTGTGGCAGCAGCAAGCACAAGGAGCTTTGGCATGAAATTACATCAACTTCATGAAAAAGAATTACAGATACAGAGTGGCGACTGGACATTTGCTGATCAATACGATGTGATTGTATTGGGCCTAGGGACGGCAGGTGCCCTCGCATTAATTAGTGCCGCACGTCAAGGTTTACGTGTCTTAGGTGTTGAACCACATACATATATGGGCGGTGTCGGTACGGGTGGTGGCATTCATTATTATCATTGGGGTAGTGAGGGTGGTCTGCAAACGGAGATCGATGAACGCTGCGCGTCCTATGATAAACGCTATTGTGCGACCGATACAAAGAGTTTTCATCCCGATGCCAAAAAATATGTTTTGGAAAGCATGGCTTTAGAGGCTGGTGCAGAGATTGAATATAACAGCGTTTTATGTGGTGTGTTTGTTAACGAGCAACGTGTTTGTGGTTTGCAGATTTTAGGACCAGATGGCATTAAGCATGTGCGCAGCAGCTTTGTTATTGATGCTTCTGGCGATGCCCACGCTGCGGCCATGGCTGGCTGTGCCTATCGCTTTGGCCGTGAAGCTGATGCCTACCCACAGCCCTATTCATTTATTCGAGGATCGGCACGAGTAAATGGCGGTATAACTGGTGATAACTTTGATGCTGGTTTTGTTGATCCGCGCGATCCTGATGACATGAGTCAGGCCTGCGTATCGGCCAATAGCTTACATTGTTTTGATCAATTTAATAAAGACAGTGCCCTCCTGTATATTTCAAGTCACTTCGGCCTGCGTGAAGGACGCTTCATTGTTGGAGAAGAAACGGTCAGCTTTGAAGATGTCATCTTTGAGCGTAAGCGTGAGAATCTAGTCATGCAGTCTTGGTCACATCACGATAATCACTGCACGGATTGGTCCTATGAATCAGTGTTAAGTCAAGAATGGGCGGTCGTAGCGGATTTATTCTGGCGCGGGCAAGTGGCCGATATTCCGCCGGGTGTTTTTATTCCGCAGGGTTGGGACGGTCTTTTGGTTGCTGGGCGCTGTGTGTCGTTGGATCATGATTCGCACCAAGGGATTCGCATGCAACGCGATATGCAGAAATTTGGTGAAATTACCGGAGTGATAGCCGCTTTGTCGATTCGTCATGCATGCATGGCAAAGGATGTTCCTATTGCTGAATTACAAAGCGAGTTAATGCAGAGTGGATGTTTGGCCAAGCCTGAACAACGCTTACAGCATCAAGCTTGGCTAAGCGATACGCAGGCCATCCGCGATGGCTTGGCCTCGACAACACCAGGTGAGGCTATTTGGTCCTGCCGTTTATTGGGTGACGTCATCGTTGAAGACTTACTAAACTTTATGCAAGATGACGATACACTCCTGCGTTATCATAGCGCCTACGCCCTTGGTTTATTGCGCGATAAGCGTTGTTTGCCCATATTGCACCAGATGATTCGTGACAACGTTACCGAGATTCCTTATGCATTTTTCTACGAACGAAAGGCTGCTAAATTTTCTCCGATTTTCTTGGCCGGTTTGCTAGCTGACGCATCTAGCGAAGCATTTTTAGTAGAGTGCTTGCATAAAATCACGACAGATGACATCAGTATGAGTTTTGTCTTGGTGGCCTTGCTGCGTGTTGCTGAAGCGAATCCAGAGCGCCGCGAAGATATGGTGCAGCTGCTTGTTGCCTATCTGTGTGAAAAACAGACCGAACAGCAGATGGTGATCTGGGGCAATACGGATAACCCATTGAATAAGAATGCTTATGCGC
>CBDUFM010000729.1:0-2273 GCA_965366325.1 uncultured bacterium | reverse complement strand
CGAGCTCTACGTCACGCTCGAGCCCTGTCCGATGTGCGTCGGTGCCAGCCTCAATGCACGGATCAAGGAAATCTACTATGGCGCCAAGGAGCCAAAAGCAGGTGCCTGTGGCAGCGTTGTCGACCTCGCCAGCATCGAAACCTATAATCACAGCCTCCACGTCGAAGGTGGGATCCTCGCCGAAGAGAGCAGCACCCTACTCAAAGCCTTCTTCAAGCAGCTCCGCGAACACAAAAAACGTGCGCGGCCGGAACAAAATTAACGAGAATTGACAGATAGCTTTGCCTTCATATTCTCCGCCAGCCTGCTAGGCCGGGTGGCGGAATTGGCAGACGCGTCGGATTCAAAATCCGATTCCTTCACCGGAGTGAGGGTTCGAGTCCCTCCCCGGCTACCATTTAAAACCTCCGAAGTTCATTAATTTGGCTTCGGAGGTTTTTTTGTGTTTGCACGAACCCTCATCCCTAGGGGATGATTGAATGATAAATCATGCAAACTACGTGGCAAAAGCCATGCCTATGGCTTTTGGTCTGCAAAGCAGACTACCCACTTCGTGGCTCGAGTCCCTCCCCGGCTACCATTTAAAACCTCCGAAGTTCATTAATTTGGCTTCGGAGGTTTTTTTGTGTTTGCACGAACCCTCATCCCTAGGGGATGATTGGGAAATACATTTCCCAAACTACGTGAAGCCAACTAAAAATAACTAATCCCCATTCAGCTAATTGGATAAGAGCGCATGTATTTCTCGACTACTCAATGCAAACATGCGGCACGCAGTTGCTGCTACCACCGAAACCTGCCCCTGAAAACGAACCCCTTCAAGATAGATGGTAAAATCTCTATCAAAATAATCCTGATCGTTATTCACCAACGCCGATAATAGGCAGTCATATTCTAGCGTAAAATAATCCTTCGTTTCCTCATATTCCTGCTCCGTCACTAGAACATTATCTCCCAAGTCAATTTCACCCTCCTGATCACCCTTAACTATTTTCTGAACATTGCGCATTTCCTGTACAATTGAACAGTAAAACTCTTTGAGCAATTCCGGTTTTCCATACGCATCCATCAAACCACCTTCATTCAAAGCAAGTGCTTTAATCGTCACAACCAGAGAGGACGTCGGCTGAATCAACCGCAGCCGATCCACATCCCCTACACGCAATCTCTCTTTACAATATTCATAGAGGGCAGATAAATCAGGTGACAAATAGACTGGAAAAATATGCTCACTGTTATCCAATGAGGAAAGAAGGGATTCATTTGGCGTATACAAGAAGCCATTGGTACTCAGGTAATCCATGTGGCTAAAGTGGCTCTTATAGGCTCTTAACCCAGTGAACGCCATGACCCCACTAAAAACACTAGCAACGAGACTATAAACACTACGCCAAATATCGAGCCAAGTTGTCTTATATTCTTAATACTCACAACCCTAGCGTTCCACTTAATCTTAACAAAACAATCTCTCATCTATACAAAAACATCAATTAACGTACCCATCAGTGATTCTCAACAGCCTACCTAGCTAATCTAAATGTGGTACATATACTGCAACATAGCTCCCTGATTGTTGCGAAAATGGGAAAAGCGACACACTACGCAACATGCTAGATCAGGTTCAAATCGATTTCTTAACACTTTTGGTAGAGCGCGAGGCGCTGCGTTTTGGCTCTTTCACGCTGAAATCCGGTCGTACCAGTCCCTATTACATCAATACTGGGTGCTTTCACCACGCTAGCGATATCGCTGCCCTAGGTACAGCTTACGCCCACAGCATCTACAAACAGTTTGGCAATGACGTTGATATCGTTTTTGGACCGGCCTACAAAGGCATCCCCCTTGCGCTAGCAGCGGCACAGGGTCTTCATCAGCATCATGGGCATAACGCTTCGTGGTCTTATGATCGTAAAGAAACTAAAGACCATGGTGACGGTGGTAACTTTGTTGGCGCCCCCTTGGAGAGCGGCAAAAAAGTAGTCATCGTTGATGATGTCATGACTGCTGGTACCGCGCTGCGCGAAAGCATAGCGAAATTGAAGCCACTCGGCGTCGACTTAATTGGCGCGATCATCAGTATCGATCGCATGGAACGCGGCAAGGGCAAGTTACGCGCCAGCGATGAAATCACCCAAGAATATCAGGTACCGATCTATTCCATAATGACTATTTTAGAGGCCGTAGACTATCTCGAGAATAATCAGATTAATGGCAAAAGTTATATTACGGCCGAACAAGCTAACGAAATTAAGCAACGCGTCGCAGAGGCTGGG
>CBDUFM010000728.1:0-2274 GCA_965366325.1 uncultured bacterium | reverse complement strand
CAACGGGGCAGACACCATGAGCGGCATAGATTTTAGCGCATACCAACATCACAGCTTAGGCACTATTTTAACAAAGCACAAAAAACGCAGCTCTCTTGGCCACGTTGATCTGAGCCATGCACGTAAAATGGCCAAAAAAACGGGCCTCTGGCAAGCGCTTGGCAAAAGATTGGCTACAGATCAAGAAATCCCCGTCATCCCCTATTCTACCTTCCGTCAATTTAAATGGAACGGCAATCGCACCCAGCATCAAGACGCCGCCGATGCACGACATGGCGCTTACCGCATGCATGCACTCGCAGTCTGCCTCAAGCATCCGCAAAAAGACATCGCTTTTTTACAAGACCTTATTTGGGCGATCTGTGATGAGCATACTTGGGTTATGCCAGCCCATGAGAGCTGCCACATCGACCTAGGATCCATCGCATTAATGGTCCACCTTGCTGAAATGATGCACGTCATTGGCGACCAACTGGATCCTGAAATTGTTACACGTGTCCGCGCCCGTATTCAACAACGCGGCCTTGGACTCTATCAACAATCTAGCATTACTGATTCCTGGCACACTACCCACAATAACTGGAATCTTGTATGCAATGGCGGCATTATTCGCCTCACCCTACTTGAATTAGAAGACCCCAAAGAGCAGGCACAGATAATTTATCAAGCACTACACAATATGACCTATGCACTAGACGGCTTTACCGACGACGGCGGATGCGATGAAGGCAAAGGTTACTGGGACTATGGTGTTGGAGAGTTTGCTTTAGCAGCCTTAGCGTTAGCACAAAAAACAAATGCTGCGATAAATATTATGCAGGCTCCCAAAATAAAAAACATCTGCCACTATCCAACAGCCGTGCATATCGAAAAATACTCCTTCGCACCCTATTCAGATACGACTCAAGGCAGCATAAGTCATTTGCCCGCCTTAATCATCAATCAGTTCCATAATCTTCCAGTCTTATTAAAACTGTGTAAGCGCAATAAACAGGGACTCTTTACATTTAATCCCATTAACAGCAATCTGCACCACGCACTGAGTCTCTACGATGGCAAGCCGCTTAACGGTTATAGTGAAACAGGAGACGCCTACTTACCGGATCTTCGATTCGCAAAATGTCGCTCGCAGCTCGGCCCCCAGCAAACAACCGTCACGGCCCTTGCCGCACACAATGGGCTCAGCCACAATCACAATGACACCGGTCATGTCTGTATCTATCGCCATGGCCAATTTTATCTAGACGACCTTGGCGCGCCAATCTATAGCAAAGACACTTTCTCAGACAAACGCTACAACTCACTTTTCTGTAATGCCTTTGGCCATAGCCTGCCCATCATTAATGGGCAAGAACAATTAGCTGGCAAACAATACTACGGGAAAATGCAGTGTCAGCACTTCCATGAAAGCACCGATAAATCAATCGTCATGGATCTTGAACAATCCTTTCCCAAATCCTGTGTTCATAAATTCCGACGCAGCATCCATCTCAACCATCAAACGCATCAGGTGACCTGGCACGACTCCTTTAGCTTTAGCAAAAAACCAAAAAACCTCATTGAAAATTTCATAAGCTACCTGCCCACCCAAATCAGCACAGACAAAAAAACTATACGCATTGGTAGTGGCAAAAAATCACTCTGCATAAGCTGTGAACAAGCTGGAACATTCTCCACCATCGTATGCAACACAGAATCCAAAGAAGGTCGCACCGATAAAATCGCAACGCGCATTTTATTTACGCCACGACTGCTACACCGAGAGATGGATCTGATTTTCAAATTCAACTAGCCCACCTAGTTTCTCTAAGCAACAGCTAAACCCGTCCTATTTCGCAGAAATAATGCTATTGGCAGAGTCTCCGCAGTGTATACCCTCGCTGCGATGACGAACGCACAGATTCCCGTAGCAATTGTTGGCGCCACTGGTTATGCAGGTGAAGGCAGCTTACGTATTCTTCTAGGCCACCCCGGCTTTACGGTTGTCCACGCAGGCTCCGATCGCCTAGCGGGAACGCGTGTCGATCAAGCTATCCCAGCTTTGGCGGGTGATTGCGGTGACCTCGTCTTGCAAGTAGACAGCCCTGAACAGATCTTAGCAAGTGGTGCGCAAGCAATAATCTTAGCCAAGAAAAGCCCTGATGTAACGGAAATCGTACCGCAGCTACTTGCCGCTGGGGTAAAGGTTATTGATATCGGCGCTGAATTCAGACTGCATGATATTGAAGACTATAAAACCTATGGTCTTAGTGACATGGTTCCTATGGTTGAGTA
>CBDUFM010000727.1:0-2280 GCA_965366325.1 uncultured bacterium | reverse complement strand
AATATCGCTGTGCCCGGGATCCGCACGGTAAGGTCGCTGCTTAGAATGTCTGCGCATATCGCGTTCGCTACAAATGGCGGCAATACTGGCGGCCATCGGTACACATGCCTTGGACGCGGCAAACATCAGCATCCGCGCTAAGCGTGGATGCACCGGTAGGCCCGTCGCGTAAGTACCCGCCTTGGTCAAGGGACCAAACTCGCTTTCACTTATTTGCAATTGAACCAATAACGCTTCGGCTTGCAGCAGACGTTCTGCGTCTGGGGCTTCAAACCACGGCAGGGTGCGTACGTCATCACCATGAATTAATTTAAGTCGCATCACCACCGGCGCTAAATCAATGCGATGTAATTCAGGTTGTAAACTTTGTGAGCGACGTTGTTGCATGCCCTTGGACCACAGGCGAATGCAACGGCCGCTATCTTCGCGCGCCGCCCGACCTGCACGCTGGGTTGCAGAAAATTGGCTGCAGTCCTGTAAACGTAATTCATCCAAACCAGTTTCGGCATTATAATAGGCAACACGCTCGCGGCCGCTATCAATCACCGTGCGCACACCGGGTACGGTTAAGGATGTCTCGGCAATATTGGTTGATAAAATAATCCGACGCGCATCGGTATTTAAGACCGCGTCTTGATCGGCCGGCGACATTGCACCGTACAAACACTGCACCGGTAATTCAGAACCCGCTTGTAATAAAAGATCTTCACAGCGCTTTATTTCTCCGACACCGGGCAGGAAGACTAAAATTGCACCGCTGCTTTGCATGGTGCTGGCTTGTTGAATTTCGCGGACACAATACTCTAACCATTTTTTCTGTTCAGATGTTTGTCGATGCTTAATTTGTAAGTCGTGGGTTTCGCCGCTGACTTCGATGCACTGGGCCTTGGGTAAATACGCCATCAAGGTATCGGTATTTAAAGTCGCCGACATCACAATTAATTGCAGGTCCGGACGCACCGTTGCCTGCAAACTTTTGACCCAGGCTAAAATAATATCCGTGTCGATGTGGCGTTCATGAAATTCATCGAGAATGACGCAGGAGACATCTTCAAGATAGGGGTCTTTAATCAGGCGTCGGGTCAAGACACCCTCGGTCATCACCCAGAGCCGTGTTTGCTCGCAACCCTTACGTTCGTAGCGCACCTGCCAGCCAATCTCTTTACCGATTTCGTAGCCCTGCTCGTGGGCAATACGTCTAGCAATTGATCTGGCTGCTGCTCGTCGTGGCTGCAGCACCAAGATTTGGCCCTTGTGCACATCGAGTAAACTCGGTGGGACGCGGGTGCTTTTCCCGGTTCCGGGGGCCGCTGTCAGCACCAAATTACGCTGCTCCTTAGAACAGTGACGGATATGAGTCAAAAACGCATCTATTGGGAGGGCTTGCACCCCAGAATGATTGAGCAGGTATGCGCCAGAGCAAGAACTCAGGCTTGGAATACGGCGGCCAGCATTAGCCTGTTGCGCCCTATTGGACCTATACTATGCGCAATACTGACGACTTACGTATTGAACAGATCAAACCGTTGATTCCACCGGCGATCTTAATCGAAGAAATCCCCATGACCGAAGTTGCAGCGAACACCGTTGCTCGTGTACGCGACGAAGTAAGCGCCGCCTTGCATGGCCAAGACGATCGCTTGGTTGCGATTGTTGGTCCGTGCTCGATTCATGATGTGAAGGCTGCGGAAGAGTATGCCGCCTTGCTTGCTGAGCAGGCCGAGCGCTTTAAAGATGACCTGATTATTGTCATGCGCGTGTATTTCGAAAAACCACGCACCACCGTCGGTTGGAAAGGCTTGATCAACGACCCTTTCCTCGACAACAGTTTCCAAATTAATAAAGGCCTACGCCTTGCTCGTGGTCTACTCGCTCACGTGACTGAACTTGGCCTCGCCGTTGGTTGTGAATTCCTCGATACGATTAGCCCACAATTTATTGCCGACTTTGTCAGCTGGGGCGCAATCGGCGCACGTACCACCGAAAGCCAAGTCCACCGCGAATTAAGCTCAGGTCTCTCTGCACCAATCGGTTTTAAAAATGGTACCGATGGCAATATTCAAATTGCTGTTGACGCGATTCGTAGCTCTAGCCGTTCACACCATTTCCTCTCGGTTACCAAACAAGGCCTATCTGCTATTGTCGAAACCAAGGGTAATGATTCGTGCCACGTTATTTTACGCGGCAGCAGCCACGGCACTAATTACGATGCCGATAGCGTCAAAGACGTTGTCGATGTTCTTAAAGGTCACAAAATTGCACCACGCATCATGATTGACT
>CBDUFM010000726.1:0-2281 GCA_965366325.1 uncultured bacterium | reverse complement strand
ATCTTCGCAGTCAACTTGTATGCATGCGCCACGCTCAATCACACCAGCCTCATTGGCTGGCAAATGATCGTACAGGGCATCCCAACTACCAACATCGTCCCAATCAAATAAAGCGCGAACGACTTTAATATCTGTCGCGTGTTCCATTAAGGCAAAATCAATACTGATTTTCTTAAGTGGCTCATAAGCTTCAGCCAAAACACGGTCAAATGCATCGCTGTCCCACGCATCCTCTACTGGCTGCAAACCCTCTACCAACCAAGCCGTATGCTTGCGTAATTGTTCGAGCACAACATCGCAACGCCACGTGAAAATACCGCTATTCCATAAATAATCACCACTAGCAACATAAGACTCAGCGACATCTTGTGCGGGCTTTTCTTTAAATTGCTGGACTTGATGGATAGAAACACCATCGACCTGCGCCGTTTCTTCACCAACATGCACATAGCCGTAGCCAGTAGCTGCAAAACGCGGTTTAATGCCATAAGTCACCAGCGAACCTTGTTCGGCAACAGCAGCCCCAGCCAATAAACATTGCTGGAAGACATTGGCCGGTGAAATAGTTGCATCAGCAGGCAATAAAACCATCACTGCATCAGGGTCAATGCGTTTAATCACCATCGCCGCTAAACAGACACAGGCTGCCGTATCGCGACCAACTGGTTCAGCGATAACATGTTCTGGTTTTAACATCGGCAATTGCTTGCGTGTTTCCTCTGCCAGGCCCGCCGTAGTGATAATAAAAGTCCGCTCGGCCGGAATTGCTGGCTGTAAGCGCGCTACCGTTGCTTGAATCATCGTGCTATCACCAACAATACGCACTAACTGCTTCGGCTTACTACCGCGACTCGTTGGCCAAAAACGTGTACCAGATCCGCCGGCCATAATAACCGCATAAACATGTTCGCTCATAAATATAGTTCCTTTAATTAAAACAACTGCGCCCGCTGCTTGCCATACGATTAGCGAGCCTCAATAAAATTTGTTAAATTAATGTCCGTCCTGTAAGGTAACCAATATTTGATTAAGCACCTGATGCGGCGCTTCATCACTGCGCGCCTCAATTAAACTAATGCGCCGTGCCCGACAGATTTCCAATAACGCTAAACGATGCGCCTCTACCTCTTGTTTATAGGCCTCACGCACTGCGCGTGGCTCGCAAACCAATTCCCCAGCTTCTTCTAAACCCAGAAAGCGTGTCACGGCATCAATACCCAAATCTGTCTCATCTGGATCGAGGCACCAGACAAGCACAACATCATGTCCACGCATAGCTAAACGATCAAAGGCATGCTGCCAGTCTTCAAGGTCGCCCATGCAATCCGAAAACAGCACAACCAAACCGCGCCGCGTCTCTGGTGCTGCAATGTGCTTGATCCCCTTAGTCGCGTCGGTTCCATCTAGGCATTCATGATCCTCTAAGGTGCGACATAAACGATCAAATCCATTTCGTTGCGCCGGCGGCAAATGCACCACGGGACCTTCGCTAAATAATTGCAACGCAACACGGTCTTGCTGCTTCAAGACCAGATGCGCCAAGGTTGCCGCCATCACGGAGGCATACTGAAATTTATTCAGTGGACAGCGCTCACCTTGATAGGACATCGATGCCGATCCATCAATGACAATATGGCAGGCCATATCTGTTTCGGCCTCGTAGCGCTTTAATACCAAACGATCGCTGCGACCGAGCACTTTCCAATCAAGATGACGTAAGTCATCTCCAGGTACATAAGGACGATGGTCAGCGAAATCAACCGAGTGCCCTTTATGTGGGCTACGGTGCATCCCAGACTGCATGCCATCGACCACAGCACGAGCCACGACATCCAAACGGTGGAGCTTGGCTAGCGACGCAATATCTAGAAGACCTGCATTTGTCATTGCTGATAATCCTGCCGTGTTTTAGGAGTCGTGCTAGTCTCTTAACAGAGGAAGACGTCAGGAATCCGACACACTAACTTTGCTTGTGTGACGCCAACAGCTTCATAATGTCCGCGACTCAACCAGTGGGATATCTCCGTATGCGTCAATACTTTTGCGAACGACTCAACCCTAATTTTGGCTACTTTTACACAGTCAAAGAATCACTTCACAAGCAGCAAACCGAATTCCAAGAACTGGAAATCATCGACACCGAAGAATTTGGCAAGGTCATGCTCCTCGACAAGATTACCCAAGTCGTTGAGAAAAACGAATACCTCTACCATGAACCGATGGTTCACCCCGCACTCATTGCCCATCCTGATCCGCAATCCGTTTGCGTCATTGGCGCTGG
>CBDUFM010000725.1:0-2282 GCA_965366325.1 uncultured bacterium | reverse complement strand
CTTGAGTCCTTTATCAAAGCGGTAATTCGGTAGGTGTTTATAAGCGCTGTCGGCGTAATGAATGGTGTAACCATTTAAATCGAGGGTCACGTTATTGCCAAGAAAAATCGGGCTAGTCGCGCTGTGAATATCCGCAGTTAGGATATAGGTGGCACCTGCCTGGTCATAATTGCCAGGTTTATCGATTGCGATTTCACCTTGTTTAGCTGCGCGGTGTTTGGTTTCCGTGTAGCTGGCTGCATGTAGCGCAGAACTGCAGACAAGGAAGAGGGCTATCCCTAAGCATAATTTTTTGTAGCTGTGCATGCTGACTCCAGTGATGGTCTATTGAGTAAACGCTGTGTATTCAAGTGGTGACGTGAAATGAAATGATGAATGGTTCTGACCTGTTAGGTAATTTTTGCATAACTGATTTGTATTTCATACGCTGCGGCTTTTAAGTGAGGGATGGGAACCAGCACGAAGGTACCGCTTTGATTGCTCCATTGCTTGTAGAGTGGATGTTTGTGCATCTTATGACCGTTTAGCGTAACACGACGAATGCGGCGTTTGCCCATACATTGTAATTGTATGCCGCAGGCATCACCCAGGTCCTCGCCACGATAATCAAGGTGGCAGATCTTAGATAATTCCTGCTCAGGCATTTGTACTTGGAGCTGTGCAATATGATCTCGTTGTTTCCATATGCGGATCCGATTGTGCCGACGTTGCTCGGAATTATGGCCAATGGCGACCACCCCGAGGTAAAAGGAACCGACCACAAGGTGATTGCTGTAGCCGGAATAGGCGGCCTTGGGGTGTTTTTTCTGTCCGTGGGCTAAGGCGGCAAGGAGGCGTTTAAGGCCAGTGCGCGCACGCTGGCGGAGTGGTAAGCAGCCTGCATTGCTTTCAGCGCTTTCAGTGAGCAGGCTAATGCTTTTGTAGCGGTCATAGCAAATAGCGCAGGGGCCACGATCATTCCAACCGGGCCATTCCATGCTGTGAATGTGATGCGGTACGCCACAGGCTTCGCCGGCCTGAGCCATGTCTTGCATAATTTGCCAAATAAGCGCGAAATCTTCGGTGTAAGCGCGCTGTGCGGGATGCAGCACCATGTCAAAATTAAATCCACTGTGGCCTTTGGCGTGTAGGTCGATGAAGAGATCAGGCTGCGCTAAGGTGAGGGCTTTTTCAAATGCCTGACCTTCGGCTGCAATGTTAGGCAGTTCAATATCGGTGCACGGATTAATGCCATCAGTATTTTTGTAAATGTCGGCAGCGCTTCCATCGGGATTGGCTATAGGCATGATAAATATTTTTTGTTTTTTAAGTAAGCGCTCTGCGCCTTTTGTACACAGATAATCAAGGAGCGCTAAGGCTTGGGCCCGACCACTTTCTTCGTTGCCGTGACGCCCGCCAACTATGAGGACATGTTGTTTGTCGTGATCGGGTATGGCGGGGTGCGAAATGATGAGCAAGGGTATGTGGCGTTTGCCCTTGCTGCGGCCAAGTGATTGCGTGCTTACGATCTGTGGAAAACGCTGCACTGCCTGTTCTATGTGAGCGTCGATCTCTGTGCAGGTTGGTGAGATTTCATTACAACTAGGCATGCGCGTCTCAGGTGGCGATTAGATGAATAGGTGAACCTACGCAGAGTATGCGTCGGCCACGGGCATGCGCCAAGAAGAGAAACGAGAAACGAGCTGGATAAATGTGAATGCTGTAAGTTGTATATTAAGAGAGACTTAGCGGTCTATCTGTGGATGCGGTATTGCTTGGGCGAGAGGCCCGTGGCTGCTTTGATACAGCGAGAAAAGTAATTGGGATCGACCCAACCTGATTCTGCGGCCACGTCTTTGATGGGTTTGTCATTGAGGCGTAGCTGATTGAGCGCGTATTGAACGCGTAAGCGCGTTAAATAATCCTTGGGCGCAATACTGAGTTCAGCCTGAAACATTTTAGTAAAATTAGAGCGGTGTTGTCCAATGTGCTGTGCAATTTGTGCAACGCCTAGCATCGGGTCATTCCAGTGCTTGTGAATGTGCTGCATGGCTTTAGCGATGAGTTGCTTTTGTTCGCTGTTTTTTGAGGTGCTAGTCTGTTGCTGTTCTATGTATTGGGCGGAGTGGCTTAATATACGAAATGCTGTTGCACAGGCTTTGCGTTCGCCATTGGGACTGATGTCCTTCATGTCTTGATTCAGTTGTTCAAACAGTGGGATTGGTGCAGGGCCACTATTATAAATGCCCGATTTATTGAGACCGAAAGCACGAATTGTGGAAGCGGCCAGTCCACCATCAAAG
>CBDUFM010000724.1:0-2283 GCA_965366325.1 uncultured bacterium | reverse complement strand
AGTTGTGGATAAATCCACCGTTCCAGTAGGCACAGCGGACAAAGTGCGGGAGGTTATTGCCGCTGAACTCACAAAACGAAATGTAAATTTTGATTTTGATGTGGTTAGCAACCCCGAGTTTCTAAAGGAAGGGGCTGCGATTGAAGACTTCATGAAGCCGGATCGGATTATCATCGGTACGAACAACGAACGCGCCATCAAACTGATGCGCGAACTCTACGCAGATTTTAACCGCAGTCATGATCGAATGATCGTAATGGGTATCCGCGACGCCGAAATGAGCAAATACGTAGCAAATGCCATGCTGGCAACCAAAATCTCCTTCATGAATGAAATTGCCATCCTCTGTGACAGGATGGGAGTCGATGTCGAAAACGTGCGTATTGGCATTGGTTCGGACAACCGCATTGGCTACCATTTTATTTACCCTGGTTGTGGCTATGGAGGCTCCTGTTTCCCGAAAGATGTCAAGGCCCTTGTCCGCATGGCGCATGAGTACAAGTTTGAACCACAGGTGTTGCAGTCGGTTGAAAATCGCAATGAGAGCCAAAAGCACTACATGTTTAGTAAAATCACCGCACATTTCGCTAACGACCTCGAGGGTAAAACCTTTGCTCTTTGGGGGTTGGCATTCAAGCCAGGCACCGATGACATGCGCGAAGCCCCGTCAAAGGTACTGTTGCAGCAACTCATTGATGCCGGTGCCTCCATCAAGGCGTACGATCCGGTGGCTATGAGTGTCGCTCGAGAAGAATTGCCCAAGAAATGGTTTGATAGTGGCAGCATACAATTGGTTGAGCACCAATACGACGCCATCATGGGTGCCGATGCCCTGGCTTTGGTTACCGAGTGGAAACCCTTCCGGCACCCCGATTTAGGCGCTTTGAAACGGTTGATGAAAAATCCCGTCATCTTCGATGGCCGTAACCAGTATCATCCGGCACAAATGACTGCAGAAGGTTTCACTTATTACGGCATAGGGCGTTAGAAACTAAAGTCAATGTGATTGTTGAAGGCCTGTGATTGTAGTTAATATTGTTAACACTCTTCTTCGTGCAGCCAAGAATAGCGTTGATCAAATGGATCGTTAGATAAGTTGAGTGGTGTCACCGCTAGTCCAAAATATGATGCGATGGCGTGCAATTAGAATGACATCATCGCTGCCATACCAACGCCGCCGATATCATCAAGAACCTAGAGTTTTTGGTCTCGAAGTTCCAACGTGGTGGCTGTTTGGCGCTATCAAGTCTACAAGTATGGTTCCTGCAATCAATGCTCACAGCCCCCGTTTTTTGACGGCTTTGGGCCGCTCCTCAGTGCACAACAGATGAACGATAAGCAATCCTTATTTTCGCTTCTTCATAAGCTATGGATGCATATCTCCTACCGGAGGAGGGTGCAACTGATGGCGCTCGGTGGGCTTATGCTATTGGGGACAGTTGCCGAGGTCGCTTCCCTTGGAATGGTCCTGCCCTTTCTGGGGGCGCTTACCACTCCTGATCGCATCTTTGAACACTCTTGGGCACAGCCAATGGTCACGTTGCTGGGTTTGACTGCGTCACAGCAGTTGCTACTTCCGCTCACGATACTCTTTGGGATAGCGGCGATACTATCCGGAGCAACCCGGCTTGCCTTGCTGTGGGGGCAGACACGTCTAGGAAATGCTATCGGCAATGATCTTGGCTCGGCCGCTTATCGGCGCACACTCTACCAGTCATACGCTGTTCACGCGGGAAGAAACAGCAGTGAAGTCGTTGCGGTGTTGATGAATAAAATAAATACGGTCATATATTTTATAATCATCCCGCTGCTCACGCTTGTTACTTCAGTATTTATAGTGCTAACTATTGTAGTGTTTATGTTTTTCGTTTCCCCAGAAATTACAGCGATAACTTTTCTGGGATTTGGATGTATGTATGTAGCGGTCGCGTACGCCACGAAGAAACGGCTTGCACTGGACAGTCAGCGAGTGACGGTTGGACAGAATCACGTAACGCAAGTGATCCAGGAGGGTTTGGGGGGGATTCGCGACGTTCTGATTGATGGCCTGCAGGAAACGTACTTTCGCATATTTCGACAATCAGATGCCAAACTTCGGCGATCGCTTGCCAATATTTCCATAATGGCAGGAGCGCCACGGTCAGTAATCGAAGCTTTTGGTCTAGTGCTTCTTGGATTATTGGCCTACGTGTTTACTGAGCGACAAGAGGGTATATCTACCATCATACCCATGCTTGGTGCGCTTGCACTGGCAGCCCAGCGGATGTTACCGATGGTTCAGCA
>CBDUFM010000723.1:0-2292 GCA_965366325.1 uncultured bacterium | reverse complement strand
ACGCGATCGCAGTCTGTGCTGCCGGATGCGTTTAAGTCTGGTGCATTCTCCATAGCAAAACGAGCAGAGGTGGCGATCCTGCCGATAGCCATTTCGGGGACACGAGATGCTCTGCCCAAGATGAGTCTTAATTTTCATGGCCGACAGGATTTATGTCTGCATGTCCTTGACGAAATTCCCGTTGAGGAATCAGCAAACTGGTCGGTTAAGGACTTGGCTGAATCTGCGCGGACCCGGATTGTCGAAGCGTTAAGTCGAGCGGAATAGATATAAGTCTTATGTAGGTAACGGGATATATTGTTCCACTCGCTGTATGTGTGTTTGCTATTTGCTACTATGCATGGTGCTTATACTTGATATATATAGATAAAGATATCTATATATTATGTACGAGGCTGTTACAGATACGGCGGTTCTTATGCATACGGAGATAACCATATGGCGATAGCGTCTACCAGCCCTAAGCGGCTACTGTTAACGGTCACCTGTTTTGTACTAGCGCTGGCTGCAGTACTGTACTTGACCTGCACATCATCTGCTAACGAATCGATGGGGTCTAGCCATTTGGCCTACATGCCGCCGTTACAGCAAGAGCCAATCGTGTTTAATGATATGAGCGCAGCAGCCGAAAAGGGGAAGCAATTGTATTTAATGCATTGCTCTCCTTGTCATCAAACCGAAGGTCAGGGGAAAGTCGGTCTCGCGCCGAGCATTAAAAACAAAGATTTTTTGTTACTGGCCAGTGATGCGTTTATTGAAAAGACGGTGCTCGAGGGCCGTGCGATGACAACGATGATTCCTCGCCCAGATTTAAAGGGTGAGAGCCTCGATAATATTATCGCCTATTTGCGCGATGGTAATCCCGGAAACGATAAAGTTATTACCGATGACAAAAAGGTCTATAAGGGCGACGCAGTAAAGGGAGCTGTTGGATTTAAGACCTATTGTGCTGCTTGCCATGGGCCGAAGGGTGAGGGGTATTTCGCAGGTGGCCCAGGTCCTGGGATTGGTCTTGCGAGTTTTTTAAATAATGCGAGCGATGATTATATTTTTCAAACCTTAAAACGAGGTCGTGTTGGTACAGCAATGAAAGCGATGATTGGTGCCAAGGGTGTGGCGAATTTAGATGACCAAGAGGCAATCGATATTATCGCCTACCTGCGGTCCTTACATAAATAATTGATTAAACGGAGATCCTCACGTGAAAAGACGTAATTTTTTGAAATCAACAGCAGCAGCAACGGCAGCTACTGGCGCTTACGTAACGACTACGGGTTGGAAGGTGCCGAATCCGGATGAGGTAAAGCTTGAAAATCCACCAATTGATTTGGAGGGCGATAAAGCCAAGACGAATTTATTGGCTGCCTGTCCGTATTGTGGGGTTGGTTGTGGTACGATTATCAAAACCACTAATGGTCGCATAACGGACATCGTGCCGGATAAGGATCATCCAACTAATAAGGGCCTCCAGTGTATTAAGGGTCTGACTTCGGCAGAAGCCATTTATGTGAACCGTTTAACCAAGCCGTTAATTCGCAAAGACATGTCGGATCCGGAAACGGGTTATATTTCCAAAACCAAAGGGTCGTATGCGCCCGAACATTTCCGTGAAGCAACATGGGAAGAGGTTGATGAATTAATAACTGAAAAAATTGTTCATTTAGTTAAGGAGCATGGTGGTAACTGTGTTGGCCTCTATGGTTCTGGACAGCTTCCGGTTGAAGGGCAGTACTTAGAGAACCTGTTTATGAAGGGGATTCTTGGCTCAAATACGATTGAGGCCAATGCGCGCTTTTGTATGACCTCTGCGGTAACTGGTTACTTTAAGTCTTTAGGCTCAGATACGCCACCGACATCCTATGATGATGCTGAAATGGCAGATATGATTTGTATGTGGGGCCACAATATGCGTGGTGCTCATCCAATTTTATATTGGCGCATCGCAGACACCAAGGCCAAGCGCGACATCCCAACTGTGTGTGTTGATCCACGTAGGACCGGTACCGTTCAGGGCATGGAAGAAATTAATCCGAATAACAGCTACCACTTAGATACCATTAATGGTGATATTTCCATACATAATGCTATTGCTTGGGTGATCTTAAACGAATATGAAGAAGCTGTTGATTATACCTTGTTGAAAGAACATGTCGTCGGTTGGGAAGACTACATTAAGCAGGTTAAAGAGGGGTATAAACCTGAAGATGTTGTCGATCGTACGAAAATTGCGCCTGAAAAAATACGTGAAGTCGCCAAGCTATGGGCAGCGGCCAGTATAAAAGGTAAGAAAAA
>CBDUFM010000722.1:0-2294 GCA_965366325.1 uncultured bacterium | reverse complement strand
AATCAGACCGCCAACCACGGGCCATATTCAAATTACAGAGACGCCGTGACCAAATCGAACGCAGCTCGCCGAGGGTGCCATCCTTAAAAGTCTGACCCAAGGTGCGCGGCACCGATCCAAAGCGCACACTAAAACCAACAAACGATTGGACACCAGCCCTATCAACCGCTTCACAAATACGATCAGCATCAGCTATGCTTAATGCCATTGGCTTCTCAATCCATACATGCTTGCCTGCATTGGCACAGGCAATCGCCTGCTCGGGATGCAGCCAGTTAGGTGAGCTAATCACTACCATATCAACAGCATCAAAAAACTCGGTGTAATCACTCACGGTAATTGTCTGGTCATCGCCATATTCCTTAGCGACCTGCTGCGCTGCTTCTGCATTTAAGTCAGCGACTGCAGCCAAACGTGCGCGCGAAGCGTCTTTGCATAAGTTTTTAATGTTGCCTGTTCCATTTGGCCCTGCGCCAATTAAGCCGATGTTAATCATAGATGCGTCCTCTTCTAAGAGACAAGATAGGGTGAATTATGCTCGACATCCTAAAGCGATGATTTTGCTTGAATTGTCTATGAGTATCAATTAGATGTCTATTTGTCTCATGTCCACTAATCCCATTCCTGAAATCTTAGTTGTCTCACAATCACGTGCATGCATTGACGGCATTGCTAGCCAAGCCAAAAAACTGGGCCCATGGCGCCTGCGCTTCTGTCGTTCGCGCGATCAACGCCTGCATGCCCTTTTAGAAAATGCGCACCTCAAAGGCGCTATCGTTGAGGCACATAAAGAAACCATTCACACCGTGATGCAAGCAGGCATCCCGGTCGTCAGCGTCATGGGCGAAAACAAACGTCGCGCCTGCCCCAGCATTAACTTTGACGAATTTGCGATTGGCGAAATGGCCGCTCAACATTTACTGCAGCGAGGCTTCCGCAAACTAACCTGGTCTGGCGTTGGCCATGTTTTTAGCAGACAACGTGAAGCTGGCTTCCGTCATGCAGTCGATGTGGCCGGAGGCACCGTCATCGGCAAACGCTGGACGTGGATGAATAGCAGCGCCGACAATATCGGCAATTGGCTGCGGCAACAAAAACTCCCCTTAGGCATTGCCTGCTGCAGTGACAACATGGCCGATCTCGTCATGAGCGCCCTTGAACAGGAAGGCATTGACGTTCCCCAGCAAGCTGCGGTAGTCGGCGTCGACAATAATGAATTAATTTGCGAACTCAGTATGCAATCAATTAGCAGTGTCGATCGCAATGAACAACAAATTGGTGAAACGGCTGCACATTTATTGGCTCAAATCCTCAAAGGAAAATCAGTCTCGCGAGAACCAATTACCATTTCCCCGCGCTTTGTTGTCGAACGCAAAAGCAGCCTTATAGACAGCGTCGGTGACCCACGGCTACAAATCGTTATGCAGTACATACGCGACAACGCACAACGAACCATCAACATAGCACAATTGATCTACCTGAGCGGCTACTCACGCGCGACATTTTTTAGAAAATTTCAGGAACAATTTCACAGCAGTCCCAATCAGCTCATTCGCCAACAACGCCTCGAAAAGGCACGTGGCCTCTTACTTGACACGGACCACAATTTAACAGAGATCGCAATTCGCTGCGGCCTAAAATCTGCCGCACAACTCAGTAAATGCTTTAAGCAAGTCTATCAACAAAGCCCCGGCGCGTTCAGAAATCTCCATATTTCATAAATTCGCACAGCGTCCAAGGGCACAGCATAAAAACCCCACAAGATATAGGCAGGACATTCGGCATAGATTGTGGAAAATAAAAACTATCGACTACTCGCAATAAATAAGCGTTTAATAATCGTGTGATCGCTTGCATATCTACACAAAGTGTGTATTAAATGGACAGAATTAAAGACCAATACCATTTTAATTGTTGAAAGGTTCAACATGTCACACTACCGCTTACACTGTCTTTTCGAAGAGCTCGATGCCGAGGTAAAAGATTTACATCAAAGCGCAGAGACATTGGGGGTCAAAAAGGCAACGACAAAAATTCACAACAAGGTGAAGGAAGCCCTCGAAGCCTGACCGAGGCTATTAGTGCGGGTCGGAACCACGGCCGCCGACCAACTCGGCGCCGTCGCATCACATCGCGACTGGAGTCACCTCGAGCGCGTCCGTGGACCGAATATCGGGACGCTCCGCCATTGGTATCACAAACATGAATGACGCCTCCTGACCATCGTGGTCGTAAATGAGGTCGCCACCCATCAGCCTCGCCAGTTCCCGAGAGACAGTGAGTCCGAGTCCAAC
>CBDUFM010000721.1:0-2296 GCA_965366325.1 uncultured bacterium | reverse complement strand
TGTTCTGTTGCTGTGCATTTTGGTTAAAGGAGGCGGCGCTCAAGATATGTAACAAGGTATCATTCTGTTAGGATGGAGGCAGCAATTTGGCTGAAAGGGTGTAAGAATGGACTTGCATAATAATGGTATTTTTGAAGAACGGATTCATCCAAGTACTGATGTGAAGAGTTACTGCGTACGGAGACCCGAACGCTGGTGCCTACAGTCATTTTATTTTACCAATATTAGTTTGAGCCTTGATGCACGCTATTTGTGGTGCTACTGCATGCAGGAATTGGTGTCTCCTAAACAATTAGCTGTCGTAGATTTGGCTGCTGGGACAACACGTATTATAGAAAATAGTATTTTTGATGATGCGTCACCCATGTTGGATGAGCAGACCGGGATGATGTATTGGATTGGTGGCAAGGGTGGCGCACAGTTGTGTCGTTGTGGTCCGGAGAGCGACAGTGAGATTGAGGTGCTGAACGAGTTTCCAGAGGAATTAATTCGCGGTCGCCGTATCCAACGCATTGCGACACATCTTACCTTAACAGCTAATAGAACAGCGGTGTGTTTCGATGCAGAAGTGGAGGCGGAATGGTGTGCCGGTTTGATGCCACTCAATGGTGACCCAATTCAAATATGGTCTCAATTTGATGTCTGCTATAATCATGCGCAATGTAATCCCAGCGATAATGATCAAATGCTTATTGCTCAGGATTTTTGGAATGACCCCGTGACTGGCGTAAGGCATCCCTACGTGCAACGTATCTGGTTGCTCAATAAAGACGGTTCGCGGGCGCCAATCTTTAAGGAAGAGACGCAGCGTCATGGGCATGAGTGGTGGTCAGCTGATGGCCGGGGCATTTGGTTTGTGCATTATTCACATGGTGTCTGTCGTTATGATGTAGCTTCGAAGCGTGTCGAGCGTAATTGGGGTGGGCATGTACTGCACGCACATTGTAACAAAGAGGAATCTTTAATCGTTGGTGACACCTATTATAAACTTGGCGCTGATGAATATATGGGCGTATTGGCCTTTGATCGCGCGAGCCGTATCGAAGTTGCGATTGCGCTAGACAATAAACTGCCAAGTGCAAAGGGACATTTGCACCCACACCCACAGTTCAGTCACTGTGGTGAGTATATCATGTATACGACCTTTAATGATGACAAGACGACGACGATTGCGGTGACGCCGGTATCTGAAATAAGGGATTATGTCGCGCGTTATTGTAAGAACACAGGTGCGGAAAGTGTAAAAACAGTAAGGGCCAAGTCAGCCTGATAGCGGTCTTGTTCGGTATTGGGACTAAGTGTAGGATTGTCGCATTTTGCGATAAGTACTAGGGGCCGTGCCTTTTTCTTTTTTAAACGCGCGGCTAAATGAAAAGATAGATGAGTACCCACAGCGTTCTGCTATTTCATTTAAACCGAGTTCTGTGGTGTCTAAGAGAATGCAGGCATTATTCATTTTCATGTAGCGAACGTATTTGCCGAGGCTTGCTCCCATATGTCGTTGAAACTCATTGCGTAAGTGCCCAGGTGAAACAAAGAGGCTTTGTGCGATATCTTCTATGGAAATGACTTTTTCGATATGTGTGCTGATGTATTTGCAGGCGCCTTTTACTAAAGAGCCGGCGGTCTCTGCTTCTTGAGTATGATCTGTTCCGGATTCGAGTAATTGCTGATAACGCGATTGATTAAGTTGTTCTAGAATCAGCTTGAGGCGAAGCGAGAATTGTAGTTCGCTTGCTGCATTGGACTTCTTGTTCTCAGATGCGTCGAAAACATTTAAGGAGAGTAGTGCTTCGAGGTCTTTAATTACTGATTCGGATAAGGCCTGTGCGGAATTATGTAAGAGGTGGTAATCTTCGCTTGTATCAATGTGAAAAGAAATAAATAGCCAATTTACGTCTGATTGTGAAATATTATCATATTCGTGTAAGGTGTTCGGTGGAATGAGGAATGCGTGTCCCGGTTCTAGGAGTGACTTTTCTTTGTTGATGACGATATGCGCTGTGGTTTTGAGGTTGATGACCAGCATGTAGCGATTGTGTATGGCTTTGCCTAATTCACTTGCTTTGCGTTCTCTGAGGAAGACCCGAATATTATTGGGAACATTTATGGGATGCATACAGTTGTTGAGATACTGACAGGAGTCAGTTAAATCAATGTGGCTTAGTACTGTGGTCAAAACATCCAGTTGAGGCATTCTCTATCCGATAGGGCGATGGTCTGTACACTTTATTCCATCGTATCGATTTGTCACCATCTTATTGAGCAATGCCATTCTGCTGTTCTCGCCACGCAA
>CBDUFM010000720.1:0-2299 GCA_965366325.1 uncultured bacterium | reverse complement strand
ATCAGCCGTTACCAATGACTTATTTAATTGATATTTATCACCAGTTAACACCGATTAATTCAAGTCACGGGTAAACGACTCAATCTTACCCTCAACACGCACGATAAAGGTATAGGCTGGGAAGTGATTGTTTTTGATCCCCTCGATACCCTCAGCGATATTACCGTTATTGTAGATGCCCAAGGCAATCACAATCAGACAGGTCAGAAAATATCCGCCCAGAATAAAAGCCCACTGACCCCGAAGTCTCAACTGCATATGCTGTTCACATCCCTTACCCGACGGCATGACCAACAACTATCAACATAGTTCATTGGCCATAGGTATATGCTTTAATCCACTATATAAATACAACATTTTATTGCCCTCGGCAATCGGCCTTAAATAGGGACCTTAAGCGTCTATCATGCAACAACTTAGAGCCCGTCTTTGTTCTTGCTTGATGATAATCAGTGCGCACAGTTCCAAGCGATGGCCAACCCATTGAATCGTCGAGACTTTTTACGGGCTTCCGCTGCAACTACACTTGCCGCAATGGTTTCCGGATGCGACCAGCGTCGTGGCTCATATCGCGCCCGACAGGAAGAGACTGCAAGCCCAGTCGTAGCCCGCAGCAACATACATGGATTTAAATACACCGTTGCCCGTGGCGACACCCTCTCATCGATTAGCCGTCGTAGCCGCCTCAGCGTGAGCACCATCATTCGCGTTAATAAACTCGAATCGAATGCCTTGTTTCCTGGCATGCTCATCATCCTACCGGGTGTCAGCTATATGGGCCAAGACCCCCTCAGCATTCCCGATGAACCGATCGAGGCAAACCTCAGTAACTATGATTATCGCATCGTCAGACGAGGCTCATGGACTAAGCAAGCGGTGCGCTCTAACAATCGCATCCTAGGTAGCGTCAACCGAATCACCATTCATCACACCGGTGAGCATGGCGATATCGCCAAATTACCCGATCTCGAAGTGGTCAAACGGATTGAAAACTACCACCGCAATGAGCGTAAGTGGGCCGCAATTGGCTATCACTTTCTCGTCGGGCGTAACGGTGTGGTCTACGAAGGCCGCCCAGCACGCTACCAAGGTGCCCATACGCGAAGCAATAATCGAAATAATCTCGGTATTTCCATGATTGGCGATTTCAACAAGCATAAACCCAGCGGCGTACAACTTGCTGCGTTGGAATCCTTGTTAAACGATCGCCGTTCAAAGTATAACGTTCACAAGCGCAATGTTTTTGGTCATCGTGACTTAAGCCCGAGTGTTTGTCCGGGAAAATATCTCTATGCATGGCTACAGTCGTATAAATCTTCTTAAATACGCTTCAAACGCTAATCGTCAGGCATCTCAAACTGGTCAGTAAGTAAGGCACGTTCGACCGTGAATTCTTTTTTATACACATCATTTTCACCCAGTGGATCTAGATGCACAATAACAGAACCCTCACCGTCTAATTGCTCCAAAATATAATCTTCCAGCATGTGACTGATATCATGCGCCTGTTCTATCGTCCACGTACCCGGTACCACTAAATGAAAATCCACATGATGATAGCGACCAACACTATGTACACGTAAAGCATGCATATCTACCCAGGCCGGATCGCGCTTATCATTAATCGCAGCCACTACCTTTTTAATAACTTTTGGATTAGACGCATCCATCAACGTGGTAAAGGCCTTGGATACCAATTTTAAACCAATGTAAATGAGATGAAAAGCAACCAACAGCGCGACCACTTTATCTATCCAATAAATTTCGGTGAGATAAACGACTAAGACACCCAAGACCACACCCCACGACGTCCACGCATCACTCATGATATGATGACCGTCTGCCTCAATGACGATGGAATCGTGCTTTTTACCAGTGCGAATAAGCCATAAACCCAAGACCGTATTCACAAGAGCACCACCAAGGATCAAAAAAATACCGACATCGAGACGCTGTAAAACATGTTCTTTTTCATGCCACAAACCATACGCAACAGACCAACAAATGGCAACTCCGGCAGCAGCTATCAAAGCACCCTCAAGACCGACTGAGAATGACTCGACTTTCCCATGTCCAAAAGGGTGTGACTTATCCGGTGGCTCCTGAGCCAGACGCACGGCATACCACATAAAAGCAAGCGAAGCGATATGTACAATCGACTCCATCGCGTCCGACCAAACCGCCAATGAACCAGTTAATTCACTGGCAACAACTTTGACAGCCAGCAAAAAGCCAGCAACAACAACGGAAATGGTGGCCGCGCGCCGAACGAGTGCGTCTCTCTCCATACGCCTCTTAT
>CBDUFM010000719.1:0-2301 GCA_965366325.1 uncultured bacterium | reverse complement strand
TTTATTTGCTATAAATTAAAGGTGTTTACCAAAAGCACCTTTAATTATTAACGGCGCCTGCGTAGCAGCTTTAGTAAAAATCGCCCAAACCTATGGCGACTTAATGCTTTTAGCAATCCAGCGGATAAATGAAACTTTTCTCCACCCCCTGCAAAACCTTTACCTAATTGCATCCACGATGATTTTGTATAGGCGATTTGCTGATCAGGATAAACACTGCGGTGCCCAATAATAAGGTAAGCCGCGATACAGGCACCACTCACATAGACAGTACCCACCGGCGCACCAAACAACTCTACGCCCAATAGAATGGCTGCAATCGGTGTATTCGATGCCGCAGCGAGCACTGCAACTAATCCTGCGGCTGCACCCAGTTCAGGACTAATACCCAATAACGGTGCAAACGCACTACCGGTAATAGCGCCAATAACAAATTGTGGGGTGATAATACCACCATAAAAACCCGAACCTAATGTGATAGCAACCAATAAAATTTTACATAAAAACCCCCAATACGGTATTGCCTCACCACCTAAAGCTCGCTCCATTAAAGGCAAACTTAAGCCTAAATAATCCGTGGGAATCACCAAAATAGAGGTCCGGCCGGTAAAAGCGTTGAATTTAGCCACTTCAAGTGTAACCCGCTGATAATTATCGATTTAATCAACTAACAACTCGAATGTCATGGGTCTGACCTGCTTGGTCAGATCTAGCTCAAAACTTCCCAGCCTGCCTAAATGTTCCGTATGGTACGGTGAGAATGCAGCCATATGGTCGCGAGTGATATTGTGCCCTTCTGACTTCAACTGATTGAACACTTCTGTCATCGCGTTTACGTTGTAGAGAATCGCAAAGTTTGCCAGCAAATGATTGTATTTGACGATCTTGCTCTGTTCGTGCTTTAAGTTGGCGGGAATTTTTCCGCCATTCGCAAAAAACAGCCAGCGGGCGAACTCATTGAACTCCTCACTCTTACAGGTCGCTGCCTGGATCGTTTTTCGAAGGTCAACGTCCGTAATGTATTCGAGCAAAAACATGGTTCTGACCACGCGTCCAAGCTCTCTAAACGCAAAGTACAACTTATTTTTCCGGTTCTTTGTGCCAAACCGACGCAAAATCGTTGATGCGGTAATTTTCCCTGCTTTAACAGACATCGCTGTGCGCATCATATCGGCATAATGCTTTTCAATGAGTTCCCACTTGATCGGCTCCTTAAACAAGGACTGTATATGCTTGAGTACCATGGCGCGGTCGGGCTTGTAGAAGTTGAGATCCTTGATGTTCCGGATGCGCGGCATGAGCTTAATTCCCAGCAAAAGGGCCAAGCCAAAAACCGGAGTGGATTGTGCCTGTGTATCGCCATGGACAGTATCCGGATTAAAGTCAGACTCGTCGTTAAGCAGACCGTCCAGAATATAAATGGCCTCGTAGACACCACAGGGAATAAACCGGCTGAACAGGGCAATGTACGTATCCGAGACATGGTAATAGGCAATACCGCCGTAGCTGCCGTAACGAATATGATATTCCGATAGTAAATTATCTTCGTAGAGATCCCAGAGCTTGCCATCAGCGGACACGCTATTACCTGAACCCCAGCATTCTATTAATCGGTATTTTTTGTACGCGTTATTAATTTTTGCAATTGCCTTATCGAGACGCGCTTCAGTGGTGCGCTTTAAGTTAAGCCACGCTACCTGTTTGCGAGAAACACCCTGTACAGAACGCACGGTTTCGGTGGGGCCAATATTGGTACCATAACAAAATACAGTCAGGACAAAACGTAACACGGGGTCACTGATGCGTGATTCAAAACCCGACAGTGGGCCAAACTGTTTGTTCAGATTCAGCCATTTTTCAACATTGATGATCACATCGAGCACGTTGATTTTTTCCAGCCTATCTCGCAATAGCGCTCCAATTTCTTCGATCTCTGGAGATGGTTGATCCGGCTTTCGCTTGCCAATAACGAGATTCCCGTTTTCAATGCGAACCAATTCATCTTCCGGAAACTGGCTGTCTGCTTTATGGCAGCTCGCTTCCATGGCGTCCTTCAGGGTTCTTGCAAATTCAACGTCGCCAGCCACGAGCCCCACCTCCTCGCAATAAGCGGGTAGTTGCGCCTCGTATTCTTCCCAGGTGATCATTTGCTCGCGGTAATCATCAAAGGTCTCACTGTAGGGAATGAATAAGTCACCGGTGCTGAGCTCTTCGGCAATTCGCTCGAACACACACAGCTCGAAACACATTTTATTGATCTCGGTGACGTGTGCTGATTTGGTCGATTTTCCAGTGACCAGT
>CBDUFM010000718.1:0-2303 GCA_965366325.1 uncultured bacterium | reverse complement strand
TAGACCTTCTTCGGCCGACGCTGTTTTACCTCAAGACGCGCTTGGTTTATCGCCTGAGAGACCAATTTTATTTCAGTACTGAGGTCCGTACTCGTCGCTGGATCAATCGGTGCATAGCCGGCCGTTTTTGGGATATACAGACCAGCTTCCATATGGTAACCCTCTATGTCGGTTACGCCCGTAGCAATATCTACACCAGCATGCGTCACAAAACGCATGGAAAAAAGCTCAACATTATCCACTATTCTTGATACGCGACTCGGATAAAAAGGACTCTCGTTATCGCCAACACCAAGGAGCATAAATTTGTCCTTCGTATAATAGGCACGCTTCGCATCGTACCCCCCATCCGGCATCCCATCACCGTTGAGGTCATCCGGCGCACCATCATTATCAATATCGGCAATTAAATCCCAGCCATCGTTAGGTGCTGGCAGAACTGACCCATAATAATGCGCCGCAGGATCAGGTGTTAAGTGTCCAGTATTTCCCAATTCATATTGTGGGTATTTTATTGCTAAATATTTATCCGTATAATGTTCGCCTATATTTTTATCAAACCATAAAAATGGTTTTAACTCTGCGACGGGCACAGCTGTACTGGGTGATTGCGCATCGCCCATGTTGTCAAAGAAACGCATTTCGCGTACGGGAATCGGTCGGCGCGCTGAGACTATAGTTTCACGCATATTCGTAGTGCTCACCGATGTATCATAGTTATAGAGATTCTGGCTACCGTCGCCAAAATAGCCGCCCTTTACTTCACCGGGTGTTGCGCCATAGCAGAGACCTTTTTCAGGCGTAAATTGCCACTGTGACCAAACCAGCGCATGAGCCCGCTGATCAGGATCCCAACCTCCATCGGTTCCCTGACCCCGCACACCATGGGGAATACTGGTCATCAGTATACAAAACTGTTCTGTTGGGTCCGCAGGATTAATATTAATGCGCATAGCGGTGTTGGGCTGAATGTTATTGAAATCATTTCTAATCCGCTCCATCAGCACATACGACTGCTGATGAATACTTGCTAATGCCAAACTACGTTTGGTCAGCTCACTAGCATTTTGTTGAGCAATTAAGACAAAAGCCATTAAGGCAAATCCAACCGCCATTGAAACTAACACTTCAATGAGCGTAAAAGCATTTAAGCTCGCAGATTCACGCGCACTCTTATTCCTCAAACGCAAGATTGGCTTGATTAACACTATGTTAAAATCACCAAGAGTGTCGTGAAAACCCATGTTTTCTGTGTCATTATGGCTCCATTTTAATAATAATCATGTGATTATAGACATTATTGCGTCATTACAATCCAAAAGACGTAATATTTAGCACAACCGGACAGCATGCAGCACACAGTCTCTTATAGACCTGCGGTACAGCCCCAAACAATGTATAATATTCTTAGCACAGTTGCCCAAAACCATTAACAGGCAATGACAGATCTATTTTTCAGATATGAAATTAATTTAAATGTAGCCGCGATTGATAATATCGCCGATCAAGCAAGAACACGCAACCAACGAATCTGGTAAGCATCCATTGATACCGACTGCACATTAATCGACTCTGATTCAGCGAGTACATCTACGACACTCTCAGCATGTGCCGCGATATCGATTGTCTGCATCTCATTTTTAATCGAAATAAGTGCAATGATATCAGCGTCCTGATCAGGTAAGCGTCGCAGCGCGAAACAGCCCGTACCAAGATCCAAAACTTGCTGATCTGCATCTGGATTAAATGCTGGCTGCTGACAACGGATATTTAATAATTCACAGTAGCGATTAAATACGAGGGCGCGGCGGCTGTCTACCTCATCCAGCTCTTTGGTAATTTCATCTACCTGTAACTGCTCGCGGTTAATACGACGGTTAATGCCAGAGCTATTCATACCCTGAATATCATTTTGCGACCCGAGCAAACTGTGAATATACACCGCTGGCATACCGATGAAAGAAAGCGCAATTGCTTGGCTGGCCAAGAATCTTTTTACCTTGAGCGCTACATCTTCCTCTAAACGTGGGTTATTTATGATATCATAATAGGTGATATTTAATTCATAGGGACTGGTGCTACCATCAGCATTGGCCTTGTAGTTAACCTTTCCACCGTGCGCTTCGACACGCTCACACAGCGCCTGACGCTCTGCATCAGTGAGTATACCCTCAGTTGGACGCACTCCAATACCATCGTGCGTAGCGGTCATATTTAAAAATGTCGCCTTGTTGTTAATCTTACAAATCGTTGATGCCCACGCTGATAATTTTGAAGCATCCTCGTGCATGAAACTATAAACC